>CANQDY010000061.1 GCA_947593895.1 uncultured Bacilli bacterium | reverse complement strand
AAAGTGATAGTTTAGGGTCATATAGAGTTTGAACCCTATCGTGTATTATGGGTTTGAACTTTTTAAGATAAAAAAAACATCTACCAAATTGAACTTTGATAGATGATTTTTTTATTTAAGCATGAATGACAATTCCAAATTCACATGTAAATATTGTGGTTCTTTACTTATAAGTAATTGTTTCGTTAAATAAAGTTTTTGCTTCAATATTAATTTTTGATTTATCAAAATTGCCAATTACAAAGATAAGCTAGACGTAAAAGATAACTAGCTTACAAGCCTCGAACTATATAATTAAGAAAGATTATATGATTTAGTAATTTTCTAAGACAAAAGACTATTTAATTGATTATTATGTTTAATTAGTTTCAAATCTTTTGCTATATATTTTTGAGAATTTAATAAATTAGCTCTAACTGTTTTTTTAGTGAAAAAATAATTGTTGAAGAAGAAACATCATCGCAAGATGCATTAAATAAGAAGTTATTTTTTGCAATAGCAAATGGCTTAATGACTCTTTCAGATATATTACTTGTCATTTCTACAAAAACATTATCTACAACTTCTATAAAATTTTTAAAAAATATTTTTATCTTCAAAAATGAAGATTAACAAGTTAAAATAAATATATAAGTACAAGGAGAACTATTTTATATGATCGAATTTAGATATGATACTCAATTATTAATTTCTGGAAAGGATTTATCTGAAGATAAAATTCAAGATTATTTTTTTGAAAATTTCAAAGGCGATTGCCTTTTAGCGGTTGGAGATGATGAACTAATTAAAATTCATTATCATACAAATGAACCATGGAAGGTTTTAGAATATTGTGCTTCATTAGGCGAAATTTATGATATTGTTGTTGAGGACATGGATCGTCAATCAAGAGGATTAAAAGGTTAAAAATTATTTTTTTTAATCGGTAAATTCTTTGTATTGTTAGTTTTTTTTATTAGATTTTTTTTGCATTTAATCTTGATACTATTATTTAAAATTAGGGAGTAATTTAATGGATTGGATGGTTTACTTAATCATTATTGCGGTAATGAGTTTTATATCATTTGGATTATATGCAACGAATTATAAAAGTGAAGTGTTTGAAAGATGTCTTATTTCAGAAAGTGTGATGTTATATTCAGGTGTTTTGTTTGGTTCATTGGGTGCAATATTTGCCATGCTAATATTTAGATATAAAATTCGTTCGAAAACATATTGGATTATTAATTTAATTTGCTTAGCATTTCAAATATTATTTTTTTTGTTATTTTATTATAAGAAATTAGGGTAAGTTTTAAATCACTTATATGACTTTTATTCATATATTAAAATAGGTGATTTAATTGAAAAAAATAATTAACGCTTTAGTAACTCCATTTGATGATAATAATCATATTGATTATCAAGAAGTTGATAAATTATTAATTCTTGCTAAAGATAATTGTAATGATGCTTTAGTGGTTGGCTCAACAACAGGAGAAGGGACACTTTTATCTCAAGATGAAAAGATAGAATATTTTAAGTATGTTTTGGAACATACCTCACTTCCATGCATTTATCCAATTAATCAAATGTCCTTTGAAAAAGCAAAGGAGGAGATAGATTTAGTAAAGAATCTAAATTTTGACACTTTTTTAATTGTAACTCCATTTTATGTTAGACCAACTCAAGAGGGACTTTTTGTATATTTTAAAGAGTTAGCAAAGTATGTATTTCCAAAAAAGATTATTATCTATAATGTTAGTTCTAGAACAGGAACTAATATTTCATATTTCATTTTAAGAAAATTAATTAAATCTTCTTCAAACATTATTGGAATTAAAGAATGTTCTTCGGACTTCAATTTGTTAAAGCTTCTGAAGACTAATTTTCCAAACTTTTTAGTTTATCTAGGTGAAGATAGTTATTTTTACGAAGGTTTAGAGTGCAATGTTGATGGATATATTTCAGTTATTTCAATTATTTTTGGGAAAATAATGAAAGAAATTATTGAAGATTATCAAATTGGTTTTACAAATCAAATCAGTGTAAGTTATTTAAAATTAGCGTGTGAAATTATTTTTGCCTATCCTAATCCAATTGGAATTAAGACATTGTTAAAGAAAAAGAATCATCCATCGATGAATTTGCGCTTACCTTTACTTCCAATAAGCACGAAAAATACTTCATTTGATTTATTATAGAACATTAATAATTATTCCTTTTAATTAAAATTATTTAAAATTAGAATTGAGATGTGTATAATTAAGTCAATCGATAATGAAAAAGAAATTAAATAGTTATTTTTAGAGATTGCTTGGCTGGTGGAAAAGCAAATAAATATTTAATGGGCTCCTTTCTAGATTTTGGCTAATCCCAACGTTAACTGCGTTAAAGTTTAATTAAGAGCAATTTGTAATAAATTGAATCAGGATGGTACCGCGAGAAATCGTTCCTGTTTAAGGTACTTTTTTTATTGTTTACGGAGAAGAAAAAAATGAGAAAAATGACATCGAATGAAATTAGAAATACTTGGTTGAAATTTTTTGAATCTAAGGGTCATTATATTGAGCCAAGCGCAAGTTTAATCCCACATAATGATCCAACTTTACTTTGGATTAATGCTGGTGTTGCAGCTTTAAAAAAATATTTTGACGGAAGTGAAATATCACCACATAATCGTATTACTAATGTTCAAAAAGCGATTAGAACTAATGATATTGATAATGTTGGAAAAACTGCCAGACATCATACCTTTTTTGAAATGATGGGTAATTTTTCAATCGGTGATTATTTCCGTGATGAAGTAATACCTTGGGCATTTGAATTATTAACAAGCCCAGATTATTTTGGAATTGATAAAAATTTACTTTATATTACTGTTTATCCAGATGATACATTAACTCAAGATCTTTGGATTAAATGTGGTGTTGATAACTTTTGGGAAATTGGTGAAGGACCATGTGGACCAGATAGTGAAATTTTCTTTGATCGTGGAGATAAATATGATCCGGATCATTTAGGAATCAATTTATTAAAAGATGATATTGAAAATGACCGTTACATTGAAATTTGGAATATTGTTTTCTCAACCTATAATTCAGTTGAAGGTGTTAGTCGTAAGGATTATAAAGAGCTTCCTTCAAAAAATATTGATACTGGTGCTGGGCTTGAAAGATTTTGTTGCGTTTTACAAGGAACCGAAACTAACTTTGAGACTGATTTATTCTATCCATATATTCTTGAGGTAGAAAAAATTGCAAAAGAAAAATATGAAGGTAAATATAAGATGGCTTATCGTGTTATCAGCGACCATATTAGAACTTGTACTTTCGCCTTAGCTGATGGAGCAATGTTTTCTAATGAAGGAAGAGGTTATGTTTTAAGAAGAATATTAAGACGTGCGGTTAGATATGGTAAAAATATTGGAATTAATCGTCCTTTCTTGAGTGATTTAGTTCCTACTGTTTGTGATGTAATGAAAGATTTCTATCCCTACTTAATGGAAAAGAAAGACCGAGTTATGAAAATGATTAAAGCAGAGGAAGATAAATTTGCTTTAACTTTAAATACTGGTGAACAAATGCTTAGAAAAATTTTAGATAATAGTTCAATTTTAAGTGGTGAAGATGCTTTTAAATTATATGATACCTATGGTTTTCCAATCGAACTTACAAGGGAAATTTGTGAAGAGCAGAATAAAAGTGTCAATTTTGAAGATTTCAAATTTGAAATGGAAAAGCAAAAAGAAAGAGCGAGAAATGCCCGTGGTGATTTACAATCATTTAATAAACAGTCAAAAGATTTATTAGAATTTACAAAGCCAAGTGAATTTGTTTATTTTAATACTTCAGAAATGAAGGCTAAGGTAATTGGATTGTTTAAAGATGGAGAAAAGGTTGATTATATCGAAGATGAAGGTGATGTAGTATTTGATAAAACTAATTTCTACGCTACAAGCGGTGGTCAAATTGCCGATATAGGAATTATTGAAAATGCAAATTGTTCTGCAGAAGTAATTAATGTAAATAAATCAGTTCATAAACAAAATCTTCATAGTGTTAAAGTTCAATATGGAAAAATTTTTTTAAATGATGTATTTACATTAAAAATTGACGTAAATAGAAGAAATAAGATTACCAAAAATCATAGTGCAACACACTTACTTCAAAAGGCATTGCAAAGTGTTTTAGGTAATCATGTTCAACAAGAAGGATCGTATGTTTCAGATACGATGGTAAGATTTGATTTTTCTCACTATGAGAAGTTGACTCAAATTCAAATTAATCAAGTTGAAAAATTAGTTAACGAATATATTAGTCGAGGATTAGTGGTTGATACTAAAGTTTTACCTCTTGAAGAAGCAAAAAAACTTAATGCGATGGCTTTATTTGATGAAAAATATGGCGACTATGTTAGAGTAGTTGATATGGGAAGTGAAAGTATCGAATTCTGTGGAGGAACACATGTATCTAATACTAGAGAAATTGGATTGTTTGTCATTTGTTATGAAGAATCAATTGCTTCCGGAATTCGAAGAATTGAAGGAAAAACCGGAATTGATGCATATGATTATTTGAAGCAAAAAGAAATTATTTTGCAAGGAATTTCTGAAATTGTTAAGACCTCAGGAATCTTTGATACCACTTCAAAAATAAAAAATTTAATTAGTGATAATATTACTTTGAAAAGACAAATTAGTGAGTTAACTCAAAAAGTTTCAAATTTTGAATCAAAGATGATTTTAAGTGAATTTGAAGATATTAAAGGTAAAAAAGTATTATTAAAGATGGTTAATAATTACGATAAAGATATGTTTGATAAACTATTTGACTCATTAAAAGTCGCTTATAATAATTCAATTGTTGTATTAGCAAATTGCTTATCCGATAAAGTTTCATTTATTTGCTCAGTTAGTGCAGATTTACAAGATCTTTACCAAGCTGGAACAATAATTAAAAAAGTCACCACAGTTTGTTTAGGTTCAGGCGGTGGAAGAAAAGATGTTGCTCAAGGTGGAGGAAAAGATCCTTCAAAAGTACAAGAGGCATTTAATCTTCTAAGAAAGGAATTATAAGATGATTGGTAAAGTTTTAGGATTAGATTTAGGTGAAAAATCATTAGGTATTGCAGAATCAGACTTAATGGGGGTTATTGCAAGTGGAGTAGAAAACTTTCGTTTTGAATCATTAGATTTTAAAGTTGCGTTAGATAAAGTAAAGTTTTATTGTAAGCGCGATAATATCAAAGAAATTGCTTTAGGCTTACCTTTACATATGTCTGGCGATGAATCGGATCATTCAAAAATGTGTCGGGCATTTAAGAAAATGATTGAAAAAGAAATACCCGATGTTAAGGTATTTTTAGTTGATGAAAGATGGACGACAAAGCAAGCTTCAAGGTATTTATTAGAAGCTGATTTATCTAGAAATAAAAGAAAAAAAGTAATTGATAAAATGTCGGCAGTATGTATTTTAGAAGCGTATCTTCCAACAAGAAAGTAGGTAAATAAATGGATAAAGAATTAGAAACAATAGTAATGGTTGATGAAAATGGCAATCAAAAAAAATTAAATATTTATTTTACTTATCATAGTGAAACATTTAATAAGAATTATGTAGTATTCTATGATAATGAAGATCCAGATAACCTTTTAGCATGTTTTGTTGATGAAAAGGGGAATTTATTAGATATTACTTCAGATGAAGAATATGATGAATTAGATGAAGTAATCGAGGATTTTCAAAATGAAAAAGAAAGTTAAATTATTAAATAGTCGTTCTTGCAATAGAATGACTTTTTAAATAGTATAAAAGCAATGCAGTTAAAATCTTTTACTTTTACTTGTGAAATTTAGAAATTAATTTATATAATTAAATTGATGAAAATGATTGTTTGAATTTTATCATAATTTAGAATTTGATTTGAAAGTATTAATAAAAAATGATGAACTTTATTTTAGTTGATTATTGAAATTAAAATTTTTAATAGCATTAATATTTGTGAGGTAACATATGGATTTTGAAACAATAATAGTTATTAGCTTAAGGGATTTGAATTTTGATAATATAGATCATATGTTGAGTGATAAAGAAATTAAAGGTCGATTCCGTGAATTAGCGATGAAGTTTCATCCTGATCGACAAATTTTTGAAGATGATATTTACTTTAAAAAGATTAATAATGCGAAGGATTTTTTACTTGAACATTTGGATCAAGTTAATCAATTTATTGCTAAAACTAATCCTCAAATACTTCGTGAAGATATCTTAAAAAAAGAAGAAGCTAAAGCAAAACAGCAAAAATTTGAACAAGAGCAAAGAAAAAAAGAAGAAGAGGAAAGAAAAGTTTGGGAAGAGGCCGAGCAAAAAAGGAAAACTAAAGAGAAAGAAGAAAAATTTAAGAGAGAAGAAGAGGAAAGAAGGCAAAAACAAGAGGCAGAAAGAAGAAGAAAAGAAGCAGAAATCAGAAAAAAAATCGAAGAAAAAATCAAATTTGAAAAGTGGTATAATTCTTTATCTCCAAAAGAAAAAAGAAAGTATGATCGTGAGCGTAATAAAAAAATAAGACAAGAGAAGAAAAGAAAATATTTAATAACACATCCTAATTATAAACGTAATAAATCAATCTTAATTACTTCTATTTTTGCTTTAATTATCTGTGGAGGATTGTTGTATTGGAGATTATCAATTTATCCAGTTGATTTTTATAAAAAAGGTATATTGTTATACGAAAATAAGGAATATAATTTAGCTATTGAACAATTTGAAAAAGCGGGTAATTATAAAGATTCACAAACTTATTTAAAAAGATCACAAGGTGAAATATTAATTTCCGAAGGTAAGTTGCATGAAGCAGGATTCTTATTTGGAAGTATAAATAATTTTGAAGAATACCAAAGAAGTAAAGAGTTACTATGGAATGATTATGTTGTTTCTCAAACGATAGCAATGTCTAATGATTATATGGTGGCCATAAAAAAAGATGGCTCATTAATTGGAGAGCAATTAAACAAAAAAGAGCATGAATATATAGATTTTTTGTCTTGGAAAAATATAACTTATCTAGCTATGACTAGTGATACTATTATTGGTTTAGGTTCTGATGGAAGGGTACATGTTGAAGGTAAATCTTCACTAAAAAACAAAGTTAAGGGATGGAAAAATATTGTTCAAATTTATAGTGTTGGAGATATTGTTTTTGGTTTAAAAGCTGATGGAACAATTGTTCATACTTCATCGAGTAATAATAAAGTTTTAAAAGAAATCAAGAATTGGAAGAATATCGTTAACTTTGATATTGCTGAAAGTACTTATTCTCCATATGATTCTGATAACACGTATTATTACTATTATGTTGCAGGTGTTAGTGTAGATGGTAAAGTTTATTATTTAGATGATGATAACAGATATTCAGAAACAATTTTGACTTGGAGCGATATTAAGATGGTATCATTATCATATGGAGAATGGATTGGAATCCATATTGTCGGCTTAAAAAACGATAACACTGTTGTTGCATGTGGCACTGATTATAGTGGTGTATGCAAAGTTGATTCATGGAAAGATGTCATTCAGGTTCATACCTTACCCACCTACACATTTGGGTTAAAAAGCGATGG
>CANQDY010000060.1 GCA_947593895.1 uncultured Bacilli bacterium | reverse complement strand
CATATTCTGGAACAGTATTTGTAGTAGCAACAGCAGGAGAACATACTTTCTATGTAAATAAAGAAGATAAAGTATATGTTGAAGCTCCAGAACCAGATCCTGATGATGTAACTACAGTAAAATTAACTGTTGATTTCACAAGTATTAATAGTAGTGAAGCAAGATATGCTGCTTATTTATATAAGAATGATTCAATTAATGAGTGGATTGACTTGGGTAAAAATAATGTATCAACAATTACATTAACTAAAGAACAAGTAGCAAAATATACAAATATTATTTTCTGTAGAATGAATGGTGCAACAACAGCAAATGAATGGGCAAACAAATGGAATCAAACTGAAGATTTGGTAATTGCTGGAAATAATGGAAAAACATATACAATTACCGGTTATGTAAGTGGAACAGATAAAGTGACTGGTTATTGGAATTAATTAAAATTAAAAAAATAATTTTGTTTCTCTAAATTAAAAACTAAGATTTTTGGTAAATGTCTTAAAAAAATTGGAGAAAAAATAAAATATACTCAGTGAAATGAAATATTTAATAAAAAAGTTTTCTAATCACTGAGTTTTTTTATACGATAATAAATGAATAAATGATATATAATGTTTAACTTTGTTAAGAAAAATAAATAAAAAGATATATATTAATAAAACAATTAAATGAGTTGTAAATAAAAGAATAAAAGTAGGCATTCTATAGCGAATTGGTTTTTAAAATTTTTATGGAAAAAAGGTGAAAATCTGGATTACATTAATATTTTGTAGGTAAGTAAAAAATCTTAGAATCAGATATCTCTATAGATGTCGAATTTTTGAAAAAATTAAAATTCAGAAAGATATTCAGAGATTTTCTTTTAGTTACTACAAAGTCTAAATCAAGTTCTTCAAGCATCTTATAAATTAAGTTTTAACAATTTTGATTGATTTGTTGTAAAAATCTGTATAAAGTGCAAATAATAAAAATTTAATGTATAATTTATATATAAATATCAATTTTATCAACCTGAGGTATTATGATTATTAGAATTTGTGAACTAAATATTCAAATTAATAACCAATATAACTTTGTATATCAAATGTGCAAAGATTATTTAATTGACGATTTTTGTAAAGTTGATTTTATTATAAGTGTTAGTGATGATGAAATTGAAAAAGAAAGAATTGATTCGGGTATTGAAGATATAGGAGTGCTTGAAGCTACTTGTGCTTTAAGACAAATTGGTTATAAAGTATTAGATTATGATGCAATATTAATTCATTCGTCAGTACTTAGTTTAAATAATAAGGCTTATGTATTTTTAGCTCCATCAGGAACTGGAAAATCAACACATACTAGATTATGGTTAGAGTACTTTAAAGATCAGGATATTAAGGTTATAAATGGTGATAAGCCAATATATCGTTACTTGGGTGGCGTACTTTGTGCGTGTGGTTCACCTTGGTCAGGGAAAGAAGGATATAATAATAATTGTATCGTTCCAGTTACGGCTTTTTGTTTTTTAAAACAAAGTAAAAAAAATAAAATAAGAAAGATTAAAAACCATGAAGTAGTTAATATGATCTTTAAGCAGATATTAATGCCAAAGAATGAAAAGCAATTAGATCAGATATTCTTAATTTTGAATAGAATTATTAAAGATGTTTCGTTTTATGAATTAGAATGTAATATTTCATTAGATGCTGTTAAAGTATGTTATGAAATGATGAAGGGAAGTTAGATTATGATTATTAAAGAAGGATTTGTATTAAGAGAATTAGGTGGACAATATGTTGTTGTTGCAATAGGGGAAGCAAGTAAACATTTTAATGGAGTAATTCATCTTAATGAAACAGGTGCGTTTCTATTTAAACTTTTAAGTAAAGAAACTACTAAAGAGAAAATGGTTAAAGCTCTTCTAGATGAATATGATGTAACGGAAGATAATGCTATCGAAGATGTTTTAAGTTTTATTAATAAACTAAAGGAAGCAAATTTGTTAAATGAATAGCAATAAGACGATTGAACAAATCTTAGATAAGGATGGAGTATATTTGTCAACCACAATAGGAAATAGTATGGAACCTATGCTTTTTGATCGGCAAAATACGGTAGTTATTAAAAAGATTGATCATTTATTAAATAAATATGAGATACCTCTTTATAAAAGAGCTAATAGTAAATATGTTTTACATCGAATTATAAAAGTTAATAAGAAAAAGAAGTTTTATATTACCTTGGGGGATAATCGTTATAAGAGTGAAAAAGTTCCTTTTGATTGGGTTATTGGTTATTTAGAGGGATACTATATTAAGGATACTTACATTTCTACAACAAATAAGAAATATGTAAGTTATGTTAAAAAATTAAAAAGAAATCTATTGTTTAGAAGAGCGAAGTTGTTTATATTGAGATTATTTAAGTTATGAAAGAGAAAAGTAAGCATATTCAATTTATATTAAATGAGGCAAAGAAAGTAAAAGGGAAAATCATTTTACTTACTGTTTTTAATGTGTTATTTGCTCTTTTTGCTATTGCTTTTAGTCTTTGTTGCAAAGAGATTATCGATGGGGCAAGTGAAAAAAATAAAGATAAGATTATTATTTTTGCGTTGCTATTTTTAGGAATTATTTTAGTTCAGTTTACTTTAAAAATTATTATTAGTTATATTTATGAAATAACTAAATCAAAATTATTAAAAGAAAATCGCCAGAGATTATTACATAGCGTTTTAAACAAAGAATATTCAAGTATTAGTAAATATCATTCAGGAGAAGTGTTAAATCGTTTATTTACTGATATTGAAATTGTTTGTGAGGGTATTAGTAATTTAATTCCGGAAACAATGAATATGTTTACTCGATTAGTAACTGCATTAATTGTTTTATTTATTCTTGATTATAAATTTGCACTGATGTTTTTATCATCAGGTATTATACTTTTCTTTATCGCTTATTTATATCGTAAGAAATTAAAAAAAGCTCATCGGGATGTATTAGAAAATGAAGATAAACTTCGATCTTACTATCAAGAGAGTATGGAAAACAATTTAGTTATTAAAGTATTTGATAATAAAGTTCAAATTATAAATAAAGGTGAGAAACTTCAAAATAATTATGTCAAATCAAGAATTAAAAGAAGAGTTTTATCAATTCAAGCAAATTCTGGATTAGGTTTAGTATTTAATTTGTTTTACCTTTTTGCGTTAATTTGGGGAGCAATAAACATTTATAATAATGATTTTGTAATGGGTTATGGAACTTTATTTGCACTTCTTCAATTAGTAAGTCAAATATCGGGTCCAATAGCTAATTTATCAAGCTTATTCCCTAAATTTTATGGTGTAATGACTTCATCAGAAAGAATTGTTGAATTATATCAATTACCAGATGAAGTTGATGAGAAAGAAGAAATAAATGATTTTGAATCCTTAATAATTTCTGATTTATCTTTTGGATATAAAGATAATGAAGTCTTAAAAAATATATCTCTAAAAATTAATAAAGGCGAGTTTGTTGCTATTACCGGTCTCTCCGGTGGTGGAAAGACTACTTTATTTAATTTAATACTAGGAGTATATAAAAATTATCAAGGTGACATTAAAATTAATAATGCAATTAAACCAGGTGTTTCGACTAGAAAGCTTTTTAGTTATGTACCTCAAGGTAATACTTTATTTTCTGGAACAATTAAAGAAAACTTAACTTTTTTAAACGACTCAATTAGCGATAGCAAAATAGTTGAAGCATTAAAAAACGCAGATGCTGAATTTGTATTATCTTTAAAAGATGGAATTAATACTTTAATTGGTGAAAAAGGATTTGGTTTATCAGAGGGTCAATCACAACGTTTAGCGATTGCCAGAAGTTTGTTACATGATTCACCAGTTCTTTTACTTGATGAATCAACTTCTGCTTTAGATGATGTTACCGAGGCAAAAGTATTAGAAAATATTTCAAAACTTAACAAAACAGTAATCATTGTTACTCATCGGAATAAGGCTCTATTTTTGTGTGATAAGCAATTAATTATTGATGATGGAAGTATTGAAACAAAGGTGATTAGACATGAGTAATGATAAATTAATTAAAGTAACTGATTATCTTGTTCAAGTGATTAGGTGTGTTTTTAATAACCAAAAAGTTGAACCAATTAATAATGAGTTATTTAGTTATCAAGATTTATATTTTCTATCAAAATTTCATCAAGTAGAGAATATCATTTTTGAAGGTGTAAAAAATTATATTGATGATCCAAAGTTAAAGAATTATTGGAATAAAAAATATCTTCAGAACATTACAATGTGCTTAACTCAAGAGGAAGAAAAGAAAACATTAGAAAAAACATTTTATGAGCAAAAAATTAAATTTATGCCCGTAAAAGGTTATTATCTTAGATCACTTTATCCTCGTGAGGATTTTCGTTTTATGTCTGATTTTGATATTTTGATTGAAAAAGGTAAACATCGTAAAGTAAAAAAGATGATGAAAAGATTAAATTATAAAGTTGAACAATATAATTATTACCATCATGATGAATATATTAAGAAACCTTTTATTATGATTGAAATGCATCGCACTTTATTACCACAGGATGATGATAATTATTCATATTATCAAGATTCATTTAGTTTAGCTAAGCCTCTTGAAAATAATAAATATTGCTATAAGATGAGTTATGAAGATCTCTATATTTTTAATTTAGTTCATTTTCATAAGCATTATTTATCAGGTGGATCAGGAATTCGCTATTTGATGGATATTTATATTTCTTTAACTAAACAAAATTTAGATACTGATTATATTGATTCCGAGTGTAAAAAACTAAAGATTGATGAATTTAGATCATTTGTAGAAAACATTGCTTTAAAATGGTTTAAAGATGGATTAAAGATAAATTCACTTAGTGATGAAGAGTTATATATTATCCAATCTGGTGCTTTTGGAACAATTAAAAATCATGTTGATAAAAATATCGATGATTATAAGGGAAGAAAAATAAAACTAATCGTAAAAAGAATATTTCCAAATGTAAAAAGAATGAAAGTTCTTTATCCTATTTTAAATAAATTTATAATGTTTCTTCCTTTTTGTTATATTCATCGAATATTTAGAGGGATTTTTAGTAAATCTGCGCATCGGGAATTAAAAGAAATTAATAGTAAGCGTTCAAAATAATATTTTAATTAATTATACAAGTTCTTATATATTTTTTTGTGTATTATAGTAATAATAATTATTAGTTGTTTAAATAAAATAATTGTTAACAAAATTAATGGACATTTTGTAAAAAAAATGAAGTAATAAAATAAAAAAGAAAATAAATAATACATTTAAATAAAGTTAAATTCAAATAAAGGAATAATAAATCAAGTAAATAATAAATAGATTGGCTTTTATAAAACGTTAAATCACTTAGTGAAAAATCAATTGAAATTAAAAATTTCAAACATATATATATAGTTGGAGTAAAAGTATTTATTTTTCATCTGTTGGAATTTTTAATATAAAATAGTTCTTGAATCTTTGTCAATCAACTTTGCAATATCATTCAACTTTATGTTTTTTATCAAACCTTCTAAAAAATAAATTTCTATCGCAGATTTGTTGATTTCAGAAGTAACTAATAGATTGTAACCGGAGAATCTTCAATCTTTATTATAGTTACATTAATTTAAAAATAATAATTTAAACTATTTAGATATTTCTTTTTCATCTATTGGAAATCTTATCATCGATTTAATTAAGAAATATCCTAAATTTTTTGAATAAGAAAAGTCACCGATTTTTTTTGAGTATATTCAATTGGATTAGAAATTTCATAGAAAGAAAAATATTTAGCGATAGTAATAGGTTCGAGGCAATTAAAAATAGTAAATCAACATACTTTATAATTTGTTAGAGTTTAATAAAACAATTAAAGTATAAAATAAAAATTATTTTGAGCGATGTCTGAAACCTTTTGCTTCTGCGTTATGAAAAATATCCGACTATGATAATAACAAATAACACTATATCTAAAAGGAATATATTTAAAATTAGTGCTTCAGCTGTTGTTTTTTAGAACACCATAGAATTTTAAAAACCTGAATTTTAAAAACTTTATTTATATTATAATATAAATATGTTATAATTTTTAACGGTGAGAAGAATGAAAGAGATTCCAATTTATACTGAATATATTACCCTTAGTCAGTTTCTAAAATTAGCCTCAATTATAAGCACTGGAGGAGAAGCAAAATCTTATTTAAAAAATGGTCACATTCTTATTAATGGCGAAGAAGATAATCGAAGAGGCAGGAAATTAAGAGTTGGTGATAAAATTGAAGTCTTAAATGAAATCTATTTGATTGTAAATGAGAGTTAATCATCTGAATTTAATTAACTTCAGGAACTATCAAAAAGTCAATATTGATATTGATAATGGAATTAATCTTATTTATGGCGATAATGCTAGTGGAAAGACTAATTTAGTTGAAGCGATTAGTTTTGTTTCTTTAGGAAAATCATTTAGAACTAATGATGATTCAAAATTGATTATGCATCAAAATGAAAATGCAAGAATTGAACTTGAATATTTTTCTAAAAAAAAGAATTATCTAGATGTCATTTTAACTAAAGAAGGAAAGACTGTTTATCATAATGATATTAAGCTAGAACGGTTATCTGAGTTAAATGGTTTATTTATTACAATAACATTTACCCCTGAAGATGTATTATTATTTAAAGACTCACCAAGTGTTAGAAGAAAATTTTTAAACATTGCTTGTAGTAATTTGTATCGTGGGTATATAAAGCAATTAAGTGATTATAAAAATGTTCTAAAACAAAGAAATGCTTTATTAAAAGATGAAATTATTGATGAAAGATTATTAGAAATTTTTAATGATGGAATGATTGATAATCAATATCAAATAATATCATGCCGTTATCAAATTTTAAAAAGACTAGAAGAAAAATTAAATCTAATGGTTAAAAAATTTACTAATATTAATGGTATGATTAAAGTCAAATATCAATGTGATTTTGATTTATATGATTCTATTGCCGACTTTAGAAAGAATGTTCTTGATATTTATAATCAAGATAAAGAGCAAGACATAAAAAGAAAAGCCACGTCAAGAGGCGTTCATCACGATGACTTTACAGTATATTTAGATTCTAAAGAAGTCGCCGATTTTGCTTCTCAAGGACAAAATCGTTTGATTGCGTTATGTTTAAAACTAAGTTATGGAGAATTAATTAAAGAACAGATTAATGAGAATCCAGTCATTATTCTTGATGATGTATTGTCAGAACTTGATAATCAGCATCAAAAGAAATTAATTGACATTCTCACAGAGTATGAACAAGTGTTTATAACAAGCGCAGAAGATGAAAATATAGAAGGTATTAATAAATATCAGATAATAGATGGAACGGTGTTAAGGAGGAACTAATATGCCAGAAGAATTTGAAAAAGAAACTAGAACCTTAGTTGATGATGAGGACAAAGCTAGTAGCGAATATACAGAAAAGAATATTCAAGTTTTAGAAGGACTTGAAGCGGTCAGAAAAAGACCGGGTATGTATATTGGAACTACTTCATCAGGTGGCTTGCACCATTGTGTATGGGAGATTGTAGATAATGCAATCGATGAAGCTTTAGCAGGTTATTGTGATGTCATTCACGTTACGGTTAATAGAGGAAACACAATTACTGTTAAAGAT
>CANQDY010000059.1 GCA_947593895.1 uncultured Bacilli bacterium | reverse complement strand
CCAAAAGAAATTGTTTCTGTATTTGGTGATGTAATTTCTGGACCATGGCATGAAACTAATGATAAAGTAAATGATTCCGGAGAAGTAATTAAATCAATTCCATGCTTCTCATTCAATTTACAAAGTGTCAATTTAGATAGCGATAACCGCATTAATGATTGGACTGAATTAATGGATAAAATGAATACGATTTTATCTCAAAAAGGATATAAAAAATCAGAAGCAAATAGTATTGATTCTATAAATAAAAAATTCTGTACATTTATTAATAAAAATATCGAAATTGTTTTTGAAAACATTGGATATAAAACAATTTATGTTAATTGCTATTTGACTGGTGATTGGATATTAAAATAGTATTCGTAAAAAATGTAAGTCTAGAGGTAAATAGCTTCTAGACTTTTATAAAAATGGGGGGTTTCATATATGAAAAAGAATATCAAGGCATTTGTTTATCCAATGGCAATTACATTAATTGCTGTTGGACTAATAGGATGTAAAAGTAAAAATAAAACTTCATCAACAAGTGATAATGTAAGTATTAATAATACTAGTAGTGTTAGTTCCACTAGCAGTTCATCATCAATTTCCGATGTAATTGAATTAACTGTTTTAGCAGATAATGTCAAAATTAAAAATACTCAAATTTATACATATGACTACACATCTTTATTCAAATTAGTGGTTAATGGAAATACTATAGCTATCACAAAAAATATGGTTGATTCTTCTGCAGTTATAAATAAAGAAGGAACATATGAAGTAATTTGCTCTTACCAAGATAAAAAAGTTATTTCTCATGTTATTGTTGAAGATGATATTCAAACTATCATTAATGCAAGTGTTGAAACCATTACATTGAAATTAAGTGAAATTGAAGATTACGATTTTACTTCGTGTTTTAGTATTACTTATAGAAATCGACCAGTAACTGTAACTTCAAGTATGATAACAAATAATATTAAAGCAGAAGAAGGTACTTATACTGTAACTTGTACATATAAGAATGTATCAAAATCAATTGTTGTTATCGTTGAAGAAAATTATAAGATTGAAATTTTTGAAGCATATCACGATTTAGAAATTCCAATCAGTAAAATAAGTACATTGAATTATAAGGACTTATTTTATCTTTATGTTGATGGAGTGGCAATCGAAATTACTGATGAAATGATTGATTCTTCTAGTGTTGTTGATGTTATTGTTGGTAAGTCTTACTCAATTTCCCTTTCCTATCAGGTTGAGGATAATTTAAAAACAAAAACGACTAGTTTTAAGGTTGTAGACGATGATGAAATAGTAATTAACTCGCATAACGCAATTGTTTATTCTAATTCGTTAACTCTTGATATTACTTCGTTATTTACCATTAATGAAGGTGGTAAAGAAATTGAAGTAACAAAAGATATGATTTCTGGAGCAATTAGTTATGATCAAATTGGCACTTATACTTTAACACTTAATTATAAAGGTCAAGAAAAAACCTGCCAAGTGGAAGTTAAAAAAGGGGTAAATATTCAATATCAATCTTCTTCAAGAATTGTAATTAAACTTGGTGTTGACCAAAGCACATATAATTTTGCCGGAGATTTTGTTGTTAGTGTTGATGGAACTCGCTTTAATTTAAATAATTCTTTTATCGATACATCAAAGGTTGATTTTACTAAGGAAGGCGAATATGAAGCAATAATTACAATTCCTTATGGTGAAAATAAAGTTGTTGATGGACAAAGTGAATTGACTAATGTGACAAAAACTATTACTTATGTTGTTTTAAGAAACAATGCAATTGTTACACCAAAACAAGAAATTGTAAAAGTTGATATTGGCGCAAGTTATGACTTATTTGATAATATTAGCTGTAT
The DNA here is from genome assembly GCA_947593895.1 of uncultured Bacilli bacterium. Taxonomy (GTDB): domain Bacteria; phylum Bacillota_I; class Bacilli_A; order RFN20; family CAG-449; genus UBA3210. The sequence goes on along the minus strand of CANQDY010000059.1, from coordinate 6,230 downwards.
GTATAACAATCATGAAAAACCATTGACAACAAATAAAAATTGGGCAAATGATCCAACAAGAACATATGCTGAAGTTATTGGTGAAATACCTGATTTTAGTGTACCGGGAGAGTATTTAATTGAAATTAGAACTTATCCATATGGTTTGGATAAAGATACTGTCGATGTTTCATATGTTTTAGAAGTTTCTTCAGGTATTGAAATTGCTGAAAAAGATAATACAATCTTATTTGTTGGAGATTCAATGTATCCAAGAGAATTCTTTAGTCTTACTGAAAGAGGAGAAAATGTTGTTATTACCGATGATATGATTGATGGAAAAGTCGATTTCTTTAAAGCAGGTAATTATCCATTAACTTTAAACTATAAAAATGAAAGCCTGACAATTATAGTTTCAATTATTGATAGGGATATTGTCGGAACTTACATTTCACCATATACAACATTAGTCAAACCGACTATAGATAATAGTAGCTCTACAGATCAAGGCTCTGGTGATGTAGTTGAAGATGAAGAAGATGTTGTTTTAGCTCGTCCACTACAAAATATGATTATTTCTAAGGATGGTATTAAATCATTAGATGGTATGGTAGTTACCAATTGGAAAGCAATAGATGCAAATAATTTTACTTTCAATATTTCTTCATTTGAATATATGATGCATTATGAAGACGGAATAGTAGTATGCTTACCACTTAATAATACTCATATGTCATATTCTGATAGTAATCGACCATTTGTCTATGTAAATAGCGATCTCTATACAATTGAAAAGAAATTAACTATCGGAAGTAGTAGCGAACATGTATTTACTCTTTCTATGACGGGATATTCAGTTGATTTACTATATTTAGTCAATAAAAAGACTAATCAAGGATTTTGGTATGGACTTAAGACTAAACTAGTTGAAAAATCTGGAGCGGATTGCTATTATACCCATCAATATGGTGAATTTAATCCAAGTTCAGACTTTGAATTAGTTGTTGGAAATAATTATAGCATTGAATTTCTTGGCGAAAAGTATTTCTTTAATTTGACAAGTATTGATAAAGGTAAAATTGTAAATGTATCTGAACTAGAAAAAAAATATAGCAATTTATCCTTTACTGGTACAATTGATGGAAAAGATGCTGTTCTTTCATTTAATGAAAATCAATCAATTAAATTAAATGTTGAAGATAAAGAAGTGTTATCGGTTAATTTTAATGATTACTATGAATTAGCAAATGGTGGAATTGATTATGACAACAACATCATCAGAATCTATAATGGACAAGAAGGATATTCTTATGAGTTTAATTTGAATTTGGCAAACTCAACATTTACTATAAAGGAATATAATCATTTGTTTGGATTATTTCAAACTCTTGATAGTAAATATTCATCTACAAAATTTTTCTTTGATGGATATGGTAAAGGCGTTGCTTATGGCTTAGGGAATTCAACTTATCAAACTTTTAACTTCACATATGAAGAAGAAAATGGTTTGCTTAGTGTTGATTTTAAAAATGTCAGTGAGGCGTTTAAATATAGAGATGGAATTACTTTCCGAGTAGATTCATTTAGAAATGTAATTACAATCGATAGTATTTCAAATAAGGAAATGGTTTCATTAAAATATGTTAATGAAAAAATTGTTGAAGGTTTATATGTTTCATTTACCAAAAATATGATTCCAATGATGGATAATATTGATGATACTAAGAATAATTTATTATCATACATTAACATTACTACTAAAGAAGGACTTGTTCCTGATGGAGAAAAAGAAAATTATCTAGACCTATCTTACATTGATTTTGATCAGGCAGGATTCTATTCAGTAGTTATTCGAGCGGAAATTAACAATAAGTTAGTAACTCATTATTATGGAATTCAAATTGGTGAACCTTTGTACTCAAATCATGAATTAGTTGGAGTATATAAGAGCGCAAGTGATGATAAATATACTTTTGAATTTAATGAATTTGGTAATGTGATAGTTACTAAAAAAGATGGAAGTTCAATTAAAGAATATGAAGGTGCGGTAATATTTAGTGATAATGGATTTATTTTTGAGGCTAAAGATGAAAATAATAATATCATTAATGGAAGTGGAAAAACTGAAGAAAAAGGCTTAGTATCTTTGTTAATTCAAGGTAGTGAGGTGGTTGGAGGATACTTCTATACATCTGATTATTCAATTCGAGTAACTGGATATGGCTCACATGTACTTAGAGAGTTTACTAGCCAAACGCAAAGTGTTTATTTCTATTGCTCTAATACTACAAGTAGTGGAAAAAGAGTTACTATTAATATATTAAATGGATTGACATTAGATGATGAAGGCGTAGTTTTTTCTGCATTTGATAGTGAAGGAAATGAAGTTTTATATGCTAAACTTTCAAGTTGGTCATCATCAAATTCAGGTTTAATTTTGGCAGATTCATATCGTGGTAATTATACTTGTAGTCAAAGTTCTTTATCTTTAGATGGTTTTGGAATTAGTCAAACTAAAGTTGGTGAATGTAAGTTAGATAATGTAAATTATAAATATTATGCATTTAACCATGAGATTATTGCTTTACTTGACGATGGAGGTTCATTAGTAAAATATGTAATTGTTAATTTACAAAATTTGACTTTTACTGAAATTAACGATGATTATTCTTCATCAAATATTATAGGTACCTATGGAGTAGTGAACTTTAGTGCAATATCAAATGACTATCAATTAATTATCGATAAATTTGGTGTTGGCTCATTTACTAGTGGAAATACTTCCAGTGAAGATTATTATGGATCGGAAGATTATGGTGATGGCAGTGATTACAATGTTAGTAGTGCTGTTACTTATTATGGTCGCATTGTAAGTAGTGAAGAAATTAATGGATATACTGTTTATAATTTTGTCGGCTATACTATTTCTGATAAACCGGTAGTAATTAATGTATCGATTACTAAATTAAGAGATTACTTTGTTAAATGTTCTGCAGTTAATGAAAGTGTTCAAGTTACTAATTATATGGTAAGTAATTATAATTCAAGTGTTAAATACATTGGAAATGAAAGAGTAAACTTAATTTCTACAATAATTGTAAATGGTAACCCAATTTACTTATATTATGAGACAAATCAAAGTGATTTGAAAATTGCTCAGATTGAAGAATTAAATTCAATAAAATTTGGGACTAAAGGATCAATATTTAATTTAAAAGTTGGCGATAAGGTTGTTATTAGTCAAGGAATATGTACTGAATCATCATTTTCACCATATAATGGTTATGTATTCGCCAATGAATTAAAAGGAAAATATAATCCAAGTAGTGGAAGTGGACATGAATTAGTTTTAGATGGATTTGCTTATTCAATGTTTGATCTTTCTGGAAACGCTACATATGGAAGAGAATTAACTTATAAACAATTTAAAGACAATGTTATCGAAATTATTGATGGTTCAAATACTATAATAATTGAATTGGATATAACAAATAAAACTTATACTATAATTAATTCTACTTATAATGGTCCTTTACTTGGAACATTTACAAAGGTTACTCCAGAATCAAATAATCCAACACTAACCTTTGATGGCTATTCTAGGGCACTTTACATTTCTAGTTCTGGAACAGTTTATAATTGTATTATAACTCATAATATTGATACTAATGAATTTTCGTTAAATGGTACAAGAGTTAATGATGTATATGGAGAGGAATTAATTGGTAATGGTAAACTTATAGGTGATGGAGTAATCCAATTTAATATCATTGATGATGGTCAAAAATCGTCATATTACTTTGTTAAAAATGGTTATAATTTAGAAGTATTTACCGCAATAAATAAAACAACCGGTATTATTTATCAAATAACAAATGAAGAAACTAGTGAAATATCATACTATTATGTACCAAGTGATAAAGAAACTTATGATAGCCCGGTTTCTATTGCAAACGAAAAAGATTCTCCTACTTCAAGTTTTGATGAAATTGGTTCAATCTTCTCGTTATCTATAAATGGCGAAACGATCTTAGTTGCTAAACTTGAAAGTAAAACTATTAACTTAGGATACATTATTGCTAATTTAGACGAAAGAAAAACTTATAATGATGAAGAAGGAAATACTTTATTCACTGATGGATTTGGTGAGGGAAGTACTAAATTAGGCAATGCTTTATTAAATGATCAACCTTATTTATATTATTACAACCCATCATTAGACAATACAATTGTTCTATATAATGAAAAAGGTACTATAGAAAAATATGCAATTTATGATTCTGATGGAAGTTTTACTATTTTAAGTTCAGTACTAAATTCAGATGTATTTGACTTGAATACATATCGAAATATGCTTTCGCCTGACTATGTAAATGGCTATATTAATTTTGATTCCTTTGGCTTTTTCAATATTGAATCATATTCATGTTTAGCTGAATTTAGTTCAGACTTTAAATCATTTACATTTACTGGAAGAAATGGCAATTTAAAAATATTAGGAACAGGAACTGTAATTGAAAAAGGATTATTATTATTAGAATACTCTGGTGATCAAAGGAATTGTTCATATTATTCAACAGCAACAAATATGGTTTCTGGAGGAGCCAATGGGCATAATATCATTTTCCAATGTGAAATTAATGGAGAAACTAAGTATCTTTTTGCAAAACATGCTAGTTATAATAAAAATGACTACATTGGTTATGTTAATGTAGAATTTGAAACACCAGATATACCTCTTGGAACAATTGGATCAATATTTAAAGTTTATACTTTAGAAAATGAATTTTTGGTTCGTGGAACATGGACAGGAACAAATAATGGAAATACTAATGTAGGATTTGCTCAATCAGATATATTCTTTGGATCGTACACAAATAATGAATTTGGTACTATTATTCTGGATGGATATGGTAAAGCTTCTAGAGATGAAGATGTTGGTACTTATGAAGTAATATTTACTAATGGTAAATATAAATTAGATTTAAAATTAGCAAGTGGAAATTACAATTATTTTATCGACATTACTACTCACACTTATGTTGAACCTGATCCGGATATTTTCAAAAATCGATCGTTCTTATGCAGTAAAATCGCAACTTATATTGGTGAAACCGTTTGGGCAAGTTTTACTTTTGATGGAGCCGGGGGAGTAAAAATTATAATTTATTGCGAAGATGATTATTACTATACTTATTGTTGGTCTTCAAAAGGAAAAACTGGAATTGTCGGTTCTTACACAATTGATGGAACTAATTTACGATTAGAATTCCCAGATTCAACTAGAGGTCATGATTATATTGAATATAATTTTACCATTGATAGTGAAACTAATCCAACAGTATTGACTGCAGTAAATTGTAACTTTGAATCATATTATCCTGGTTATGTATCTGAAGGAATGACTTTTACACTTAATTAAATTAGTTTTGCAAAATTATTTAATTATAAAATTGAAGGAGTTATATGTTTTTAATGCATTAACTCCTTTTATAATACTTATTAAAGCGCTTTCATAATAAAAATGATTTTTTTTTATTTTATTCTTAACATTAAAGGCGTAAAATTTTTTTAAATAAATATCATTTATATTTATCAATAATTTATAGGAGGAAAATTTATGCAAAAAGGAAAGACGGCATTGTTTGTTTTAGCATCAATGGTTCTTGCGTCTGCGGTTTTTGGATGTAATACAACTAAAAATAATCCATCAAGCTCATCAGAACCAACATCAACGCCAATAAGTGAAACATCACAAAGTGATACGTCGGTTACAACTAGTGATGTTACTAGTGTAACTACAACCAGTGATGCAACAAGTGATGTAACTAGTGATGTTACTAGTGTAACTACAACCAGTGACACAACTAGTGATGTAACTAGCGTAACTACAACCAGTGACACAACCAGTGATGTAACTAGCGTAACTACAACCAGTGATACAACCAGTGATGTAACTAGTGATGTTACTAGTGTAACTACTACAAATGATGTAACCAGTGATACAACCAGTGATACCTCAACTAGTTCATCTTCTGTGAATCACGAATTCGGTTCTTGGACAATCACAAAAGAACCTACATTAACTGATACTGGTTTAGCGGTAAGAAGTTGGACTGATGATCCATCTCATACTGAAGACATTGTTTTGCCAAAACTATCAGATACAGAGGTATGGTCAAAAGTAACTATTTCTGAACCAACATGTGAAAATGGAGGAACAGATAAGTATTCTTCAGAATATGGTGATG
>CANQDY010000058.1 GCA_947593895.1 uncultured Bacilli bacterium | reverse complement strand
AGCCATTTCAAGATAGCGAGGACCTTTTAATCTTGTCCCAAACATGGTACCAACTTGACTTCTTAATCCTTTTCCCAAGTCATCAAGAGATGAACCAATTGGTAAACCGCCTTCAGAAAAAGCAGTTTGAGAACGTCCATAGACTAATTGTTTGAAAATTTCTCTCATTGCAACATTAATTGCATCACATACTAAATCTGTATTTAAAGCTTCAAGAATGGTCTTTCCTTGCAAGATTTCTGCAGCCATAGCAGCAGAGTGAGTCATACCAGAACAGCCAATAGTTTCTACTAAAGCTTCTTCAATAATTCCCTCTTTAACATTTAAAGTTAATTTACATGCACCTTGTTGAGGAGCACACCACCCGATACCATGGCTTAATGCTGAGATATCGGTGATTTGCTTTGATTTAACCCATTTCCCTTCTTCAGGAATCGGAGCTGGGCCATGATCACAGCCTTTTCTGACGACACATTGTTCATTTACGTCAGATGTATAAACATAATTGTACATAATTGTCAGTAATCCTTTCTTTATCACAAGATAAATTTTGCCATATTCATCATAAAAATTCAATATTTGAAATTAATTATATTAATTTAATAAGTAAATATTTATCGATAAATTTTTAAGTTACTTTTTTATTTTTAAAATACAATTTCATAGTAATAAAAAAATTATTTAATCTAATAGATAATGTAAATTTACATATCAATGATTTAATTGAAAAATTATGCAAATTATTTTAATTAAGCAAAAGATATGAATTTTTTATAAAAATTTGTCTTAATTTCAATGTTTACGATTCTCTATTTAATTTGTTATGTTACAAAAATATGATATTCATCAGTTCAAAAATTTGACTTTTTTAAAGTAAAATATAAAAACGAATTAGCAAATTATCTTTCAAATCAATTTATTACCATAGGTTATCAAAGTAAAGAAAAAAATAATATAGTATAATGTATTGTTTCGGTATTATATAAATTTATCTTTTAGATAATGCATAAATAAAGATATTAAAAAGTTAAATCATTAGCAAAAATGCAATCTCTCATCGGAAATATAAATCATGAATATCAAGTTATTATTATTAATAACAACATAGTGCAATGTATTCAGATTAAATTTTTAAGATTTTCTTTCATAAAACTATCATAATTTTAATAATTTGATCTTATCAAGTAAAAACTTTTAGTTCTTGATTTAACCTTTCAATATCAACTTTAAACTTTAGAGCTTTTGAAAAGTAGTAATTTCTTTTTTCCTCACTAATATTTACGCCATAACCATTTTGATAGCAGACACTAAGAAGATAATCACATTCATGTATTTTCTTTTTGCTTCCATTAATAAAATATAAAAAACCTTTTCTTTTAGAACTATTTTTAACTTTTCCTTTAATTTCCATAAGTCCCAAATAAATATTCGATTTTGGATATTTACATGCAAGAGAAAAATACCGATATGACTCTTCAAAATCTTTCATCTTATAAAAAATTAATCCCAAATAATAATAACTTTCGATATAACCATTTTCTCCAGTTAAAACAAAAATATTAATTGCTTTTTTTATTAAACTACTATCATTAGATTGAGAATATATTTTTGCTAGTTCAAACATGGCCTTTTTATTTTGTCTTTTTGATAGCTGAATTAACAAATTGATACATTCATCTAGTTGATTATTATTTTGATACTCCATTGCTTTTAAGAATATTTGATATTCTTGATCATTCATTTAACATCACCCGAATAGTAGAATATCACCAATCTATGTCGAATTTTGTTAAACTTTATAATTAAAGTATTTTTCTTTATTACTTAGTTAATTTTTTTTATAATGTAATTGGTGAGATTATGAAAATAAAAATCGTTCCATTTGTATTATTAACTATTTCATTTTCTTTGTATGGATGTGGAAATGAAAATAAAGTTAAAAAATATTATCTTGAAACAATGAGTAATATAGATTCATTTATTTTTTTTGATTCTAATGATTTAATTGAAAAAATCAATAAAAAAGATGATTTTTGTCTAGTAATTGGTCAAATGGGATGTGAATCATGTGAAACCATTAAGCCACTTTTAAAGCAATATATTACAAACTATCAAACACCGCTTTACTGGATTGAAACAACTGAATATAAAAAAGTCGTGAATCAATTAAGTCAAGATTCAAAATATAGTTTAAGATCAATTATAACCAGTGCATCTTTATTATTATTTGATGATGGTATTGATAAAGATTATATCGAATATGAATCAAAAATATATCGTAACTATCAAACTATTGAAAATAAACTTAATCGCTATTTGGGAAAATCTGGTTATAATATTGTTAATGATATTGAAACATATAATTACGGTGTAGATAAAATGTACAAATATAATTATTTAACTACAAATAAACTAGATGAACTCATTGCTAGTAATAAAGAAAAAACTGTTTTATTTTCATGGTATAGTTGTCCTGATTGTACTTCATTAAAGGATCAAATTTTAGATCAATATTTATTAGATAATGATAAAACAATCAATATATTTGAAGTTAATGAAATTAGAAATAACATCAATGAAGAAACTTGGACTAATTTTAAAAAGAAATATCAATTTGACAATTATCGTAATGGTCGTGTACCAAGTTTTGTAACATATAAAAATTCAACCAAAATTGATATGGCTGTATTTCAAAATGATTTAATTGATGAAAATGATGGTTCATTCATAGTGAGTGAATCATTTTGGAATGATGAGATTAAATCTATTACTGGTTTATCACTTGAAGAAGTAAAAGAAAAGGTTACAAAAAAAGAAATTAAATTAATAACAAAATACTTAAATAAGCATATCTAATCATTCCTATTTTTAAATTTCTACATAATAAAATGACCTTATTTAATAAAATAAATAAAAGTTTTTAATTTGGTTTTTAGTAAATTTAATACTAATTCTTCTGATTTCTAATCTTTTCATACGCTTTTGCAATCAATGAGCCAACAAGAGCATTATTATAAACCAACTTAATATTAGCTTCTAATGATTTACCATTAGTATGTTCCTTGATGTGTTTTAATAAATATGGCGTAATATCTTTTCCTTTTATATGTTCTTTATCTGCATCATTTAATGCATCATCAATATACTTATTAATAAAATGATTAGGAATTTCATCTTCTTTTAAGATGGGATTAGAAACTAAAATTCCTCCATCTAAATGCATTTTTCTTTTATAATCAATTACTTTTGCAATTTCTAATACATCTTTCATTTCATAATCAACATTTAAACCTGAATCACGAGAATAAAATGCTCCTAAATGGTTAGATTTATAACCAAGAACTGGAACACCAAATGTTTCTAAATATTCAAGTGTCATAGGTAAATCAAGAATTGCCTTTGCACCTGCGCAGATAACCGTAACATTAGTGTGAGCGAGTTCTTGCAAATCAGCTGAAATATCAAATGTTTCTTGAGCATTTCTATGAACTCCACCGATACCTCCAGTGACAAAAACTTCAATTCCCGCATAAGCAGCTAAAATCATTGTTGCAGTAACTGTTGTTGCACCCCACAATTTTTTTGCCATAATGACTGGAAGATCTCTTCTTGAAGTTTTTAAAATTCCTTCTTTTTTTCCAAATTGCTCGATTTCATCTTCACTCATACCAACGATTGGTACACCATCAATAATTCCAATTGTTGCTGGAACACAACCTTGTGACTCGATAATCTTTTCAACATTTAATGCTGTTTCAACATTTTGAGGATATGGCATTCCGTGAGAAATAATTGTTGATTCAAGCGCAACAACAGGAATATGATTTTCAATCGCTCTTTTAACCTTTTCTGAAACTTTTACTAACATACTATCTGTCTCCTAAATTACTCAAGCTCAAAAGCACCAGTGTATAGTTGATAGTATTTCCCCTTTTGACTTAATAAATCATCGTGGTTTCCTCTTTCAATAATTCGACCATGTTCAAGTACCATAATGGCTTGTGAATTTCTAACAGTTGATAATCGATGAGCAATAACAAATACTGTTCTTCCTTTCATCAACTGATCCATACCTTTTTCAATCAACATCTCGGTACGAGTATCAATAGAAGATGTTGCTTCATCAAGAATCAAAATTGATGGATTAGCGACAGCAGCTCGAGCAATCGCAATTAATTGTCTTTGACCTTGCGATAAGTTACTACCATCATTAGTTAACATTGTTTTATATCCTTCAGGTAAATGAGATATAAAATAATGTGCATTAGCGAGTTTTGCGGCTTTTATACATTCTTCATCTGTTGCGTCCAATCTTCCATAACGAATATTTTCAAGAACCGTATCAGAGAATAAATGCGTATCCTGTAAAACTATTGATTGAGTTCTTCTTAAATCAGATTTTTTTATTTTATTAATATTAATTCCATCAACGCGAATTTTCCCATCTTGAACATCATAAAAACGATTAATAAGATTAGTAATTGTAGTTTTTCCAGCACCTGTTGATCCAACAAATGCAATTTTTTGACCTGGTTTAGCATATAGTGATATATCATGAAGCACTAATTTATCATCATTATAACCAAAATCGACTCCATCAAATACGACATCACCTTTAGCTTCATTAATTGTAATTTCTCCATTCTCATGTGGATGTTTCCAAAATAATCCATCACGATCATCATCAGTTTGAATAAAATTACCATTTTTATCACAATGTCCATAAACTAAAGTTACATATCCTTGATCTTTTTCTGGTTCCATATCAATAACATTAAACACTCTTTCACTTGATGCAAGAGCGATAATAATTGAGTTGAATTGCTGTGAAATTTGAGATAATGGCATACCAAATTGTTTGGTTAAAATTAAAAAGGAAATTAAAATACCTGCAGTCATACTTTGGAATGGCAAAATACTAAATTTTGTTACCATCATAATTGCACCTACTAATGCAGTTAACGCATAATGAGCATGATTTAAGTTGTTTGTTAATGGTCCAAAGCTAAATGCTGCACCATTAGCTTTGGCATAACTTACTGTCAGATTTTCATTAATTTTATCAAAATCTTCATTTGCTTTATCTTCATGACAGAAAACTTTGATTACCTTTTGTCCTTCGATCATCTCTTCAATATATCCATTTAAATGACCCAAATCAACTTGTTGCTTAACAAAGTATTTACCTGAACTCTTTGCAATTTTCGTTGAAGTAAACATAATTATAACAACCATTACAACGCATACTAATGTCAATTCAAGTGATGCAATTAACATATAAATAAATGTCGAAATAACCGTAATTACACTAGAAATAATTTGAGGAATTGATTGAGATAACATTTGTCTAATTGCATCAACATCATTGGTATAGTGGCTCATCAGTTCACCATGTGTGTTCTGATCAAAATACTTAATTGGAAGTTTTTCCATATGTTTAAACAAATCTTCACGAATGTCATTTAATATTCCTCTTGAAATATAGACCATAACTAAGTTATGAATATACATTGCAATAACTGTTAATAAATAAATTACACCCATTAATAAAATGTTTAAATTAAAATTACTTGCTGCTTTTTTATAAGTTATTTCGACACTGCCATTTACTGCTTTTATTAAATCAGGAATCGAGTTGTCAATTAAATAATTTAATAACTTAACCGAAATAAGAGTTAAAATAGCTTGTAAAAAAATCATTACAACTACTAAAATAAAATAAAATATATATCTTTTAAAATAGGAAATTAATCTAAAAAACGTCTTTCTACCATTTTGTGGTTTTGCCGTTCCATTTAATCCGCGTGGTGGCATATTATTCATCTCCTTTCATTTGAGAAGAATATACTTCCTGATAAATTTTATTAGTTTTTAATAATTCCTCATGAGTGCCAATTGCATCAATTTTACCCTCATCCAAAACGATAATTTTATCTGCATCAATGATTGTATTTACTCTTTGAGCAATAATAATCTTAGTAATATGTGGCACGTTTTCTCTTAATGCTTTTCTAATTAATGCGTCAGTCTTAGTATCTACTGCACTAGTGGAATCATCTAAAATTAATACTTTTGGATTTTTTAATAGAGCTCTAGCAATACAAAGTCTTTGCTTTTGACCACCAGATACATTTACTCCTCCTTGACCTAAATCAGTATCAAGGCCTTGAAAAGAATTCATAACAAAATCATAGGCCTGTGCATTTTTACAAGCTTCTAAAATTTCTTCATCTGTAGCGTCTGCTTTTCCCCATTTAAGGTTATCTCTTATTGTTCCTGAAAATAAGACATTTTTTTGTAATACGACTGAAACATTATTTCTTAATGTATCGAGATCATAATCTTTAACGTTAAGTCCACCAACTTTAACAATTCCATCTAATGTATCATATAACCTTGGTATTAAATTAATAAGCGTTGTTTTGCTTGAACCAGTTCCACCGATAATTCCAACCATTTCGCCGGATTTAATATGCAAATTTATATTCTCCAAATTTAAGTTATTAAAATCATTGCTATAGGAAAAATAAACATTTTCAAAATCTATATCACCATTTTTTAATTCATAAACCGGATTTTCTTTATTTACTAAAGACGATTTTTCTTTTATTACTTCACTAATACGATTAACGCTTGCCTTTGACATTACGACCATAACAAATGCCATTGAAACCATCATTAGAGAACTAAGAATTTGAGTACAATATGATAAAAACAAATTTAATTCTGGTACACCCATATTTGATTTGATAATGAAAAGTGTGGTTCCAAAATAACATATTGCTAAATTAGTTACATACATCACGATGCTCATAATTGGTCCATTAAAGGCAAGAATTTTTTCGGCTTTAATTCCTAAATCACGAACCTCATTATTGCTTTTTTTAAATTTACGAATTTCAAAATCTTCACGATTAAATGATTTTACAACTCTTATACCTATTAAATTTTCTTGTAATCGTTCATTCATTGCATCATACTTATCAAACATTCTTCTAAATACTGGAAACACTCCAACACAAATCGCAAGTAGTCCAATAACTAAAACCGGAATAGCGATAACAATAATAAGGGACAACTCCGCCTTAGTTGTTAAGCACATAATAAATGATAGAATGAACATAATTGGTGATCTCACAAACATCCTAATAATCATTACAAATGCTTGCTGAACGTTTGTTACATCAGTAGTAAGCCGTGTAATCAAAGATGAAGTTTGAAATTTATCAATGTTTTCAAACGAAAATGTCTGGATATTATGGTACATTCTCTCTCTTAAACTTTTTGCGAATTTAGCACCTGCTTTTGCCCCAACTTTTGCTCCACCAACACCAAACACTAACGAAATTGCCGCACAAGCAACAATTAATAATCCTGAAATAAAAATCAGCAAAACATCACTCATTGATGGACTCAATTTATAATATATTTTAACTGCAATATCTCCGGCTTGAAATTGATCCCCATTTATAATATATAGAAAACCTAAAATAACACTTACAATATATGGAATAAAAACTTCCATTAATACTTCACCAACCATTAGTATTGGAGTTAAAATTGTTTCTTTCAAACAAGGACGAATTGATTTTAAAATTTCTTTCATAATTTTTCCTCCTTTTTCGATTAGATTATATTATAGTAACTTAAAAAAAATAATTCAATAATGAAACAAATCAAAATTCAAATCTAAACATATTTTTAATTACAAATCTTTCCATCCTCATTCTTATTAATATTAGCAAAACTATGATTTAAAAATTACTAAAAAAATAAAAGGAGTCATTTAATCGAACGACTCCCTCATATTTTAAAATACTTAATAGTCTATTAATTATATTCTTTCCACACAGAACAACTATAAGTAGTTACTCCACTTGTGACAGTAATATCCTCAGTTTGATTATAAACTCTACCTGGATCATTACTTGGTGCTTTAATATCCCAACTTGGTGTTGTTGTTCCTGCAACACAACGAGCAAGTAGCATTCCAGTGATTTCGCCATTAGTTGTAAATTCAAGAGAGGTTGCGCCCATCTTTCGACTTTAACACTACAAATCTTTCGATAAAAAAATAAGAGTTTAAGTTTTTAAATATTAATAAATTAA
>CANQDY010000057.1 GCA_947593895.1 uncultured Bacilli bacterium | reverse complement strand
GGCATTATGAGAAACTAAAATACTATCCCCGATAAAACCTTGGATAATTTTTAGTGCTTCTTTAATTCTTTTTTGACCATGAACCATTTGATTAGTAATATGAGTTTTTTCTTGAATATATTTAGAAATTGGAATTTCAGGATCAATCAATAAGTCCATTGAATCAACTACTAAACCATCTTTAAATTTAACTGCACCAAATTCGATAATTCGATCGTATCTTGCTGATAGGCCAGTTGTTTCAAAGTCAAAAACTACATATGTAGCATTATGTAATTCTTGATCTGATGGATTATAAATATATTCAAGTTGATCATCGATCATATTCATTTCGCAACCATATAAAGCTTTAACTCCATATTTTTTTGCGGCTGATTGAACATCAGGGAAAGCCTGAACATTTTCATGATCCGTTATTGCTAAAGCTTTATGTCCCCATTTTGATGCTTGCTTAAAGTAATCATCAACAGTACAAACTCCATCCATCGTTGACATTTTACTATGTGCGTGAAGTTCAACTCTTTTTTCTTCCGAGCTATCAAGTCTTTCTTTATTAAATGGAGTAGGATCAATCGAAACATAGTCCGCTAAAACCTGTAGTTCATTATTAAACCTGGAACGTTCCGCTCCTCCTTTAATATTTAAATGAGCTCCAATTTGCTTATACTGGGCAAGTTTTTCTGGTTCAAAGTTTCTACGATTTTCAATCATTGTTACTTCAATTGAATCAGTATGATCGTAAACAAAAATAGTTACTATTTGCTTTCCTTTTTTAGAAATTCTTTCTTCACAATAAAATACTTCACCATTTATTTCTACATTACCTGTCGAATCATAAATATCGCAAATCTGAGTCTTAACATAATTTCCCTTAACTCTTTGTATTGTTTCGGTATTAGAATAAATTCGATCCATTCTCTCATTATAATTTTCATTAATTTTTTTTCTTAGATTAGCGTCAAATTTTTTTTCTTGCTCTTTAATCATCTCATCATTAACGTAAGAAATGTTCGTACTTATATCAAAAGGAATGTCTAGTTCATCAAATAATTCTTCCCACATTTTTAAAATTGGTTGAAATGTATCAAAGTGAATTTTTCCATAAAATATAAATTTCAATTCATTTTTATTCTTAACACAAATAGGCATATGATTTTCATCTAATCCAGTATTATAAGCAAGTTCATCTCTTAGTAAATTAAATGCTTGATCTGGAGTAATCCGATTCTCATATAAAAAATTAACACTGGTTTTAAACGGCGACTTATCTAGCTTATCAAGTAATTCCTTCGCAACAACATACTGAAAACAATATTTGCTAGTAATAGTTACATAGCATATACCCGTATCTTTATCATTTTTATTCACTTTAAAAGAACAGTTATCGAACTTTGATAAATCTTCAATTCCTATCTTTTTTAAAAATCTTTCAAATAATACATCCATACTATACCTAAACTAATCTTAAGATATCCATAATAGTTACAAAAATCATCAATCCAATTAAAAGTCCCATTCCAATCATAGACATAATTTGACGAACTTTTGATGGCATTTCTTTTTTAGTAATTCCTTCAAAAGCACAGACAACTAAATGCCATCCATCAAGTCCTGGGAATGGCAGTAAATTAACGATGGCTAAGTTTAATGAAATATATCCCCATACATAGAGATAGTAATAAAATCCAATTTGAGTTGCATAGCTACTAACAGTATAAACTGAAATAACACCACCTAAATTTTCCCATCCACCTTTTTGAAATAATACTTTAAATGATGTAATCGAAGTAACAAATTCATCACTTGCGCGATTTAAACCTTCTACAAAGTTTCTTCCTCTGGTATGAAATCCAATACCAATATCACTGGTATCCCAAACATAAACAACCTCATCGTTACCAAAAACATGATTTAATTTTTGAAATTTAGCATTTAAAGTAAAATTAACTTTTTTCCCTTCATCAGTTGTTAATTCCCACATCCAAGTGTCATCAGTTGATTCAGGTACTCCTAGTTCACTATTATAATATTCACTTTCTTCTAAAGCAAAGAGATTAAAGATGGTATATAATTCTCTGCCATTTGCAACATCCTTTTCAATTGTTACCGGATCGTCTTTTCCAATTGTAATAACAAATTTAACATGCTTTATATTATCTTCACTAGTCAAACCACTGTCACTTGCTAAATATGTTTTATTTTCAGTTGACGCAATAACATTCATATTTCTCTTTGAAGAATCAAGAATTGGAGATAATAAACCAGAAAATAAAAATAAAATAAGCGATAAAATAAAGTTAACAGTAACACCGGCTACCATAATAAGAGCTCTTTTCCAGTGTTTAATATTATTTAAGAATCTTTCTTTTGGTACATCTTTAAAGTCTTCAATTTCTTCACTACCTTCACCAGCCATAGCAACATAGCCACCAATTGGTAAAGCACGAATTGAAAATTGAGTTTCTTGATTTGCCTTTTTTACCTTAAAAAGTAAAGGTCCCATACCTATAGAATATTCAGCACAATATACTTTGAACTTTTTTGCCACTAAAAGATGGCCAAGTTCATGTAAACAAATCAAAACACTAAGACTCAATAATAATACAATAATATTTAAAATGGTATTAAACATTTGCTATTCTCCTTATAATTTCTCTACTTTTATTTTTTGCCCATTTATCAGAATTAATGATGTCATCAACAGTTGGATATTTGACTACTTCATGTTCATGCAAAGTCAATTTAACTACTTCAGCAATATCGGTAAAATTAATTTCTCCTTTTAAAAAACTTCTTACTGCTTCTTCATTACTTCGATTTAGTACACAAGTGGCACTCCCACCTTTTTCAATTGCTTCAAAAGCTAATTTTAAACAGGGATAAAAATTTAAATCTAATTTTCTAAAATGAAGACCATTAATTTTTTCAAAATCAATAGGCTCAACATTAACCTCATGATAATGATTACCATATAAAGCATAACTAATTGCAACTTTCATATTAGTAGGTCCAATGTCCGCTAAATAGGAATGATCTTTAAATTCTACTAGTGAATGAATAATTGATTCGTCATGAACCAAAATCTTAATTTGATCTAAATTAAAATCAAATAAATGCATTGCCTCAATCACTTCAAATCCCTTATTCATCATTGTTGCTGAATCAATGGTAATTTTATTTCCCATTGACCATGATGGATGTCTTAATGCATCTTTAATAGTAACATTTTTTAAATCTTCAAAGCGATAATCTCTAAAGCTTCCCCCACTTGCAGTAATCACTAGGTATTTAATATCATCTCTGTTTTTATTCTTTAAGCATTTATTCAATGCACAATGTTCACTATCAATAGCAAATAATTTTGAATTAGTTTTCTTTAATGCATCTTTAATTAATTTCCCACCAACAACTAATGATTCTTTATTTGCCAGAGCTAAATCGATTCCTTTTTCAACTGTATGTAGTGAAGGAAGAAAACCAACAAAACCTACTAAAGCATTAATAACTAAAGAACATGGACAATTATCAATCAAGTCAATTAGTCCTTCCTCACCAAAGAAAAAAGTAATATGTGAGTACTTTTCTTTTAGAAAAATATAATCTTTATAATCCTCTACTGTAATATATTTTACCGTAGAAAACTTATCAATTATTCTTTCTAATTCTACAATATTCCGACCAACAGAAACGCCAGTTAAAACAAAATCTGATTGATTATCGATTATAATTTCTCTAGCTTGTGTACCAATATTTCCACTTGCACCTAATAATATTATTTCTTTCATTATATTAACAAACCTCTATAAAACGTAAATGTTAATATCAATAACGTAACAACTAAACAAGTAACCAATAATGAGTCTATACGATCTAATACTCCACCATGTCCTGGCAAAACATTTGAAAAGTCCTTCTTGTTATAGAATCTTTTAATTGCGGAAAATAATAAGTCACCTAAAACTGAAACAAATGGCATAATCAAAGAAATAATCAAAATTAAATACCAATGTTCGATATCTAAAACACTTTTTAAAAGTGGAATTCCATTTGCATCTAATACCATTGCATATACAAAAGAACAAATAAATGAAATTATGCAACCTCCAACAAATCCCTCCCAGGTTTTCTTTGGCGAAATTCTTGGATTCATTTTATGCTTACCAAATAATATTCCGGTTGCATAAGCCCCAATATCACTCATAAAACTACCAATAACTACATACAAGAACAATAATGATGAATATACTTGATTACCACCATAATCATATTCACCACTTAATGATGACATAGGTGCAAAACGCAAAAAGAAAAATGACTGAAATCCTAAGCTTATCAATAAAGACATAACAACTAAATAACAAGTATCAGTTACATCAAAACGAGTATACATAAGGGCAAACATAAATAAAATCAGCATTAAGGTAATAAGCGCTAAAGTAGAAATTGATATACTTTCTATAATAATATGACCACTTGCATTAACTAATCCAGATGAATCATATTCAATCAATTGTTTAAACCAGACCCAATAAGTTAATATTATTGACATAATAAATACAAAAATATCAATAACTATTGGAAATTTCTTTAATGCCAGGATATTAATAAATTCATAAAAAGCAACAAAAGAAATTAACATCATTGCTCCCGCAAAGAACCAATCGCCTAAAAAAACACAGGGAATAAATATAATAGCAAGAATTATTGCTGTAATTGTACGTATTCTAAAAGATTTTTTTGTTGCGTCTGATATTTCATTAACATCTATAATTTTCTTTTTCATTCAAAGTCACCTATCTTCTAGTTAATTATACTAGATAAAATTCAATTATTAAAATTAATTTTATTAATTTAAGAACAAAAGTAATATTCATCACACAGACTAAAATTTCTCAAAACTAAAAAATTAATATCCTATATTCTTCCTTATTACTATTATTATATATCATTGTTCTAAGCATTTTGTTATCTCATTTCATATAAAAAGGACTGTAAGAAACATTTTTTCATAGTTAAACTATGTTTTAATACTTTTTCTTTACAGTCCATTAATTTAAACTTAACTATTTTAGATGGTCATTATTTCTTTTTCTTTTTCTTGACATATTTCGTCAATTTTTTTACAGAATTCATCTGTTGCTTTTTGAACTTCTTGTTCCAATTTTTTACGCGCATCTTCTGGTAAATCTTTATCATTCTTTAGTTCGTCCATATATTCACGACGAATATTTCTAATTGCAACTTTTCCCTCTTCACAATATTTTTTAGCATTTTTTGCTAATTCTCTTCTTCTATCTTCAGTTAGAGGTGGAATATTAATTCTAATTGATGTTCCATCATTAATTGGTGTTAATCCTAAATTTGATGCATTTATTGCACCAACAATAGCTTTGACATCATCTTTTGAATATGGTTTAATCAATAATTGTCTTGGTTCTGGCACAGAAATTGAAGCTATTTGAATTAAAGGTGTTGGACAACCATAATAATCAACTTCAATATTATCAAGCAATTGAACTGAAGCTCTTCCAGTTCTAATTGTATTTAAATTGAATTTGACTGACTGAATTGATTTTTCCATCGAATCTCTCGTTAAAATAATAATTTCTTCCATTTTTTATTCCTTTCTAATTGTGGTACCTAAAGAGTCACCATCAATAACTTTTTTAAAATTTGTCACATCTGACATATTAAATACTCTTAATTCAATATTGGTATCCATACAAAGAGAAATTGCGGTTCGATCCATAACTTTTAAATTCATATCCAGCATATCTTTATATGAAATATTCTTAATAAACTTAGCGTTTTTATCAGCTCTTGGATCTGATGTATAAACTCCATCAACTCCATTTTTAGCCATTAAAATTGCATCGCAACCAATGTCGTTAGCTCTCAGCGCAGCAGTAGTATCTGTAGTAAAATATGGATTTCCAGTACCTCCACCAAAAATGACAACTCTTCCTTTTTCAAGATGTCTAATTGCTCTTAGTTTGATATATGGTTCACATACTTGCTTTACTTCAATTG
The DNA here is from genome assembly GCA_947593895.1 of uncultured Bacilli bacterium. Classification (GTDB taxonomy): domain Bacteria; phylum Bacillota_I; class Bacilli_A; order RFN20; family CAG-449; genus UBA3210. Next base: position 2,189 of record CANQDY010000057.1, on the reverse strand, counting down.
CACTCATAACCCGACTATCAATTCCAACTTGATTCAACGCTGATTGGAGTGCTAAAGCATTAATAATTGTACCAAGCATTCCCATATAATCAGCAGTTGAACGCTCAACACCAATTGTTTCTGCCAGTTTACCTCTCCAAATATTACCGCCACCAACTACAACAGCAATTTGAACTCCTTCTTCTGCCATTGACTTTAATGCTAAGGCAACCTTATTTAAATTTTCAGCATCAAAAATTTCATCGCAACCTTTCTTTGCTAGTGCTTCACCTGATAATTTGACTAAAATTCGATGATATTTTGCCATCTTTGCCTCCCTTTTTTAAAAAAGCACTCTAAAAGAGAGCTATATGTTATTGCATTTGTTTTGCAACTTCTTCAGCGAAGTTTTCTTCGCGTTTTGCAATTCCTTCTCCGACTGCATAACGAACAAATTTAACAACACTTAAATTTTGTTCATTAAGCAATTGTTCAACTTTCTTTGAAGGATCGAGTAAATATTCTTGTGAAAGTAAAACTGTTTCAGAGAAAATCTTATTAACTTTTCCTTCAACTATTTTAACAAGTGCTTGTTCTGGCTTATTTTTTAATTTTTCATCATTCTTTGCAGCTTCCATTTGTATTCTCTTTTCATTTTCTACTGCACTTGATGGAATATCAGTAGTTGAAACATATGTTGGGTTATTTGCGGCAATGTGCATTGCAATACCTTTTGCTATTTCATCATTTGTTCCTTCAATTAATGCTAAAACAGATATTTTGCCACCCATATGAATATAAGCACCAAAAGTTTGTTTATCAGTTTTTGTTACCAATTCAAATCTTCTTAAATCTAGTTTTTCACCAATCTTAACAGTTGCATTTGTAAATAATTCTTTTGTTAAATCTTTAGCGCAATTAATGCAAGCTGGTTTATTTTCTAAGATTAAATTTGCAACATTTGCAACTAAATTTTTAAAATCATCTGATTTAGCAACGAAGTCAGTTTCCGAATTTACTTCAAGAATAACCGCATTATTACCTTTTGTAACTACATCAGTTAAGCCCTCAGCAGCAATACGAGAAGCCTTCTTTGCAGCCTTTGCGATTCCTTTTTCTCTTAACCATTCGCATGATTTTTCAACATCACAATCATTAGCGAGTAATGCTGCTTTGCAATCCATCATACCGGCACCGGTACGTTCTCTTAATACTTTAATTAGTTCAATTAAATTTGATGCCATTTTAATTACTCCTTATCTTCTGTTTGTGCTTTTTCAACTTTCTTTGCTGTTTTTCTGGTTTTCTTTGGTGTAGATTTAACTTCTTCTGCTACTGAAGTTGTTTCCACTACTGAAGTATCTTCCACTTTTGTTTCTTCAGCCATTGGTGCAGTTTCTACTTTTTCTTCTTGTGGTTTTACAGGTTTTCTTGAAGGTCTTGATGGCTTACCATCTTTTTTCTTGGTAGCTAGCATATCTTCTCTAGCCTTTTGACGAATTTGTTTTAATTCTTCTGCTTTGTCGAAAGAATTTAATGCATCAATCATTGATACTTCTTCATCTGGTTGAACACCATAAGCAACCATTGTTTGACCACCCTTAGCTTCAACAACAGCATCTGCCAATAAACCAACAATTAATTTAACTGCTTTAATTGCATCATCATTTGATGGAATTGGATAGTCAACTTCTGTTGGATCTGAATTAGTATCGCAAATAGCAAATACTGGAATATGTAAACGACGAGCCTCACTTACAGCATTGTGTTCAAGTTTTGGATCAACAACAAATACTGCATTAGGAACTTTCCTCATAGCTTTGATGCCATCAAGGTTCTTCAATAATTTTTCTTTTTCTTTTTTTAGTAAAACAACTTCTTTCTTTGGCATTGTGTCAAACGATCCATCTTCTTCCATTGTTTCTAGACTATTTAAGTATTTAATTCTTTTTTGAATAGTTCTAAAGTTTGTCAATGTACCGCCTAACCATCTATTTGCGACATAAAAAGAACCTGAACGTAATGATTCTTCTTCGATAATTTCCTGACATTGTTTTTTAGTACCAACAAATAATACTTTGCCACCACCTAAAACGATTTTCTTTAAAACATGATATGCTTCTTGAATTTTTTGTGCGGTTTTTACTAAATCGATGATATAGATTCCATTTCTTGCACCATAGATATATGGAGCCATTCTTGGATTCCAT
>CANQDY010000056.1 GCA_947593895.1 uncultured Bacilli bacterium | reverse complement strand
CATTTCATAAAATACAAACATAGTTAACAAATTGCCAGAAAAAGCAAGTCCAAGAACCACACCATAAGTCATTACATAAAATGAATTATATGATGATTTTCGTTCATCGTGTTTCATATATCCATATGAATAAAGTAAGGCCAGTGGCCATAAAATTGATACCATTCCAGCAAAAACTTTTCCCAGTGAATCAAGTTTTAAGGTAATGTTGTAATTTTTAACAATTGTAAATAAAATAAATGAATCCTTATTAACTACAAATAAACTAACCCAAGTCAATATCGTTGTAGTTAAAACAATTATGTATGACACAATCTTCTTTATTTTGAATGGGCAATTGATAAATCCAACAATCATTCCTCCAATAATTGGTAGGAAACTAATAATTATTAAAAACCATGAACTCATAATAATCCACCTCCGATATTTTTGACAATTAAATCAACGATATATCCAGAGAATATTCCAATAGCAAAAATACCAACAACCAATACAATTAATGAAACTACCATTAAGATTGGTTCTTTATCCCTCTTATATGTTTTTTTATCTTCTGGGAAGAATGCATGAATACTAATTGGTAATAAATAGCAAGCAGTTAAAATTGCCGAGATTAATAATACTACTGCCCCAAAATAATTAAAAAATGCTAATCCATTTGTAAGTGATCCTTGCGCTAAAAACCACTTTGAAACAAAAGCACCCATCGGTGGTACACCAATCAAGGCTAATGATAATAAAGTAAAACACCACATTGTAATTGGAGCTTTTTTCCCAATTCCATCCATCTCGTCAACCTGATGAATATTATATTGATAAATTAAAACACCAGCGACAAGAAATAATCCAACTTTAATAAAAGCATGGGACATCACATGTAATAATGAACCGACAAATCCATCTTCATTTAAGGCACAAATACCTAGTAAAACATAGGACAATTGAGAAATTGATGAATAAGCAAGTCGTCTTTTAAATGTATTTTGTAATAACGCTAAAGTGGAACCAAGAAGAATTGTAATTAGTAATAATGCTTCCCAAGTATATTGCACAAAAGTACCTTTAATCAGGCTTATTCCAAAGACATAGAATACTAATCGAATAATGACGATTACTCCTGCCTTTGTGATCATACCAGAAAGTAAAGCACTGGCAGGACTAGGTGCGACTGGGTGAGCGCTTGGTAGCCACGATTGTAATGGGAACGCACCACATTTAGCGCCAAAACCAATTAATCCACATAATATTGCAACTTGAACAAGAGTTAATCCAGATGATACCAATTCTTTATTAAATGAACCACCAAGAACAAATTCTCCACCATTTGTTGAATATATCATTCCACTGATAATGGCAAATAATCCTAAGAATCCTCCACCTAAAGAATAAAACAAATATTTTAATGCTGCTTTCTTTGATTCTTTAGTTTTAGAATGCATAACAAGAGGCATAGACGCTAATGTTACAAATTCATATATGATATACAATGTTAATATATTTCCTGAAAATGATAATCCGAGCATTAACGCTAATGTTAATAAACTATAAGCATAAAATTTATTTACATTTTTTTCTTTATCCATGTATTTAATACTAAATATTGAAACAACGAGCCAAATAAATGATATCAATAAACCAAATATTTTACTAATTACATCAACTTTAAACATTAATGCCATGTCATCAGTTATTTTGAATAAAAATATTTTTAAATCGCTATTTGCAAAGCATAGAGTTAGTGTACATCCAACACAAACGACACATGTACAAATTAGAACTAGGTCAAGTACTGGTTTTTTATGTTTACAAACATAAAGATAAATTCCTGAAATCATTGTTAGAATTAAAGGAATCAAATATAAACTTTGCATAATTTTTCCTCCTATCCTAATAATTTTATTCCCTCTTCAATAATTTCAATAATCGGAGATGGGAACACACCAAGAGCAATAATCAATATAGAAAATATACATGACGAAACGATAAATAAAACATCATAATGATTATGTTTTAATACAACTTTATTATCCCTTACCGGTGAATAAATTGTAATAACAGTTTTTAAATAATAAATTGTATTTAATAATGTCGAAACAACTAAGGCTGCGATTGTAATTATTGCTTTTAATAGTAATGTTGGTGTAGAAATATCAACAAATGAATCGGTAATAAATAAGTATTTGGAAATAAATCCTGCAAAGAATGGACATCCAACCATGGATAAAGCACCGATAGTAAAACATGCTCCCGCAATTGGATCAGCAAATCCTGTTCCAATTAAGTTTTCAAATTTTCTCTTTTTTCCACTCGCATCAATCAGACGATTTGATGAACTAAATAATAATGGTTTGCATAAAGCATGAGTAATGATATGGAATGTTGCAGCAATTAATCCAACCTTACCAAGACCGATACCCAAATAAATATATCCGATTTGAGCGGCAGATGAATATGATACCATTTTATTGATAACTTTCTGTCTAATTGCAGTAATTGAACCAAATATCATTCCACATGCACCTAAAATAAAGAGTATATTTAATAAATCCGTTTTTAAAACATTATCAATTCCAAATGTACGATAAATAAATTTAATTAATAAGATAATGTAACCTTTTGAAACTAATCCAGATAATACACTGCTTGCGGTTGTAGTATTGACACCATAAGTATCTCCCATCCAATAATAAAATGGAAATAAACCTGATTTAATTCCTAAGCCGATAGAAACTAAAGTGAAACTGATTGTAAGTGGTAAGGTACTGGTATTATTATTATTAAACAAATCAGTAATTACATTTTGAATAAATGTCATTGACAAATATCCAGTCTGTCCGTAAATAATAATACACCCTAATAAAAACAAGCCTGAACCTAAAAGATTAAATAACATATATCTTAATGCAGCAGCAATTTGACGACCATGATTTTTTATCATAGTTAAGCCAACGCTTGATAATGTGGATATTTCTAAAAATACGTATCCCGTAAAGATATCGTCAGTGTAAATAATTGCGACAATAGCAACTAAAATTAAATTCAACAAAGTATAGAACGAATGCTCTTTTTCCTCAGTTATATCACGATGAGTATGATTATCACCCGCAAATAGGGATAGTAACATTACTAGTGGTACTAAAGTTGAAAGTAACCCTTCGTAAGGTCCAAATCTAATCTGATTACAAAATGGAGCTTTTAAGTGTCCTAATTGATAATTAACATATCCATGATCCAAAGTATAAATTAAAACTAATATTCCAAAAACAATTGCAATTAATTGACAAACAATTGCAACAATTTTGGCAGGTTTTCTTTTCAAAAATGAGGTTAATACAACACCAACAAAGCCAATGATTATAGTAAATAAAGGTAAATTAATAACAAAATCCATAATTAATTCCCTTCATCTTCATTTTGATGAATCAATTTAAAAATTTCATCAAGATTTAAAGTATGATAACGTTTGTAAAGTCTAACCGTTAGCGATAACATAATCGCAGTAACGGAAACTGAAACAACGATACCGGTAAGAACAAGTCCAGCAGGAATTGGATTGATATAAAGACTTGGATCGCTACTTTGATTAATTCCTCCAACTGGTGCAAGTCTTCCATCAATATAACCTAAAGATGCAAGTAATAAATACATTCCTGAATCCATAATGTTTAATCCCATAATTTTTTTTATTAAATTACGATTGAAAAGCAAAATTAGAAAACCAATAGCAAAAAGAAGAATTGCTACAGTTTCCATATAGTTTGAAAAGAGTTTTTCCATATTATATCTCTCCCTTCTTAAATAACAAATAGAATCCAAACATCGTACAGGCAACAATTAATCCAACACAAAAATTCAAAATGAAAATAAATCCACCAGAGAAAATTGCTCCTGGAATTCCAAATGGATGAATCATCGGTCCATTTACTGATGTATAAAATGATAAGGCTTTACACAAACAATAGGTTAATAAAGATGTTGAAGTAATAATTTTAAAATTCTTAATATTAAAAAATTTACTTGTCGATTTAAATCCAAAGGCAAGAGAATACAAAATTAATCCCGCTCCCATTATTGCTCCACCAGAAAATCCTCCACCCGGAGAAATTGATCCATTTAAAATAACATATGCACCTAATAATAAAATCACCGGAACAAGGAACGAAGCTGAATATCTTAATATTTTATCATTGAACATTTTGATTTTTTCAAATTCAATTTCTTCATTATCGTGGAAATTTTGAAGTAAAATCATTACACAAGTTACTGCGGTAAATAAAACGAACGATTCACCTAAAGTATCAAAAGCACGATAGTCCAAAATCATACCGGTAACAAAATTGGTCGCACCAGTTACTTCAATTCCATTTTGGATATATTCAGTGACAATTTCATTTAATGTTATATTATTTTTATTCGCACCAAAAATTGGTAAAAACATAACGCAATATAATAAAACACCTATTAAAAATACAAAGCATACCCCTGCAGCAATATCATATATTGCAGTCAAAGCTTTTTCTTCACCTTTTCTAATTCTTTTACGGGTTTTTGGTGGTAATACTTTAACTACAATATCTTCTTTTTTTTCTTGAAAAACACTTACTTCATCAACATCGTTAACAAGCTCAAATTCCTCATCGAAGAGTTTATTTTTCTTCATGAGAATCACCTTCTTTCTTATCTCTATCGATCGTATTCAAATTAACATCAATCATTTGAATTTTCTTTAAAGTAACAAAGAATAATACGCTAGTTACACCCGCTCCAACTGCAGCTTCAGTAATTGCTAAATCTGGTGATTCAAGAACAATCCACACTACTGCCATAACAGTTGAACTAGACATATATACAACTACTGCAGCTAAATTGTCTTTTACAAAAGCAACAGCAATTGCACAAATTAACAAAATTACTAATAGGAATATTTTAAAGATTATCATCTGAATTTTCCTCCTTAGTTTCTTCTATATCATTTTCAATCTCATCTTCTAAGTTTTTATCAGTAATAAACTCAAGTTTTGCAATTAAATGTGAACAGATTGGACTTGTAACCCACAAAAATGCAAAAACGCATAAAATTTTAATTGAAGTTGGATTAAATCCATTAGCGATTGAGCATCCAAGTGAAATAAAGAAAAGTCCCATTGTATCAAGCATTGCTGCAGAATGCATACGATTTAAGATATATTTAAATTGATATACTCCAAATACTCCAGCAATAAAAACTAATAGACCCACAACGATAAATAAGGCAGAAAATCCAAATTGAACCCATTCCATTATTTATCACCATCCTTTTTGTTTTTACTTTCTTCATATTTATTAATGAAAACATTAGTTAAAACTACTACTGATAAAAATGAAACTAGAACATAAAAAAAACTTACATCAAGTAAATAACTATGCTCTAAAAATTCCGATAAGATTATAATAATGGAAGTAACAGATGTCGAAATCATATTAACCGAAACAATTCTATCAGTAAGTCTTGGTCCGTAAATTGATTTAATAATAATTGCCAAGATACAGCATGCTAAAACTATTAAGGCAATAGTAAATAATAACTCATAAGCTTGTGAAACATTCATACTACTTACCTCTCAATTTTTTTTGCAATTCTTAAAAGTAAAGAATTTTCAAATCCTTCAATATATTTTTTCTTCAAGCAATGGACAATTAATTTATCATCTTGTAAAGATATGGTAATTGTTCCTGGTGTTAATGTAATTGAATTAGCAATCAAGGTTCTCACAAATTGTGATTTTAATTTAACATCAATTGTTACAATCTCTGGGTTTGGATGATCTTTTGGATTTAAAATAACCATTAAAACTTTGACATTTGATACCATTACTTCTTTAAATAACACTAGCAAATAAAGGATAATCCAAAATATTTTTTTACATATAATTATATCTTTTTTAAATGAAATTGGAGTTAATTTAATAACAAATAAATAGATTAATGCACATACTACTAATCCAAAAATAACAATTTCTAGAAAGACTACATCAAAAGCATAGTAATTATTAAAAATTAACCATATTAAAAAAAATAATATAAACACCTATATCCCTTCTTTCCAATTAGATTATTTTATCACAATTCAAATTTGCAATACAACGAAAGCAATGTTTTTTTTAAAAACAAAGTACTATTTTTTGATTACTCCGATAATAAATAAAAAATCTAAATTTTTATGGAATTATCAAATAAGAATGTTATAATTATTATCGTTAAAAGGAGAGAAAAAATGATTTTATTTAGATCTGTAGGTCGTAGACATTTAAATGGCTACAAAGAATTATCTAAACATTCAGAAATCATTAATCTTGGTTCAAAATCCGGTTCTAAGGTATATTTCCCGACAATAGCTCCAAACAATACTGCTATAAAAATATTGGTTCAACCTGGAGATAAAGTTAAAGTTGGTCAAAAAATTGCCGAAAGAACTGATTTTTATGTTCCAATTTATTCACCAGTATCCGGAACTGTTCTTGAGCAAGAAAATGTTTTCAGTGCCAATGTTAATCGGCCAATCAAACACATCGCTATTGAAAACGATGGTTTAGATACCCAAGCTGATCCATTAAAAACAGTTACATTAGATAATTCTATTGAAGAAATAATTAATGCAATTAAAGAAGCTGGATTAGTTGGTTTAGGCGGAGCAGGATTCCCAACCTATGTTAAATATAATAATCCAAAAGGCATTCATACCCTTCTTGTTAATGGTGTTGAATGTGAACCGTTTTTAACAACAGATTTTGTTGCTATGCAAAATGAAGTCGACAATTTATTGACTGGTTGTGAACTTTTAATGAAAGCAAGCGGTGCTTCAAAAACAATTATTGCAATTAAGGTTCATAAAGATGAAGTTAAAAATGCAATTAATGCAAAACTTAATGATTATCCAAACATTTCTCTAAAAGAAGTTCCAGATGTCTACCCAATGGGATGGGAAAGAACATTAATTAAGGAAATATTCCACAAAGACTATGATCGTCTTCCTGGTGAGATTGGTGTAGTAATTAATAATGGTCAAACAGTTATTTCACTTGGTAAAGTTTTAACAACTGGTCATCCAATATGTGAACGTTTGATAACTGTATCTGGAGATGCAATTTCAAATCCAACCAATGTTATTTGTAAGATTGGTACTATGGCAAATGAACTAATTGATGCTTGTGGCGGATTAGCATTTGAGGATGTTAACTTAATTCCAGGCGGTCCAATGTGTGGTAGAGCGGTTAATTCTGATAAATTTCCTATTACAATGCAAATGGGATCTTTAACTATTTTAAAAGTTAAGACATATAAAGAGGAACCTTGCTTAAGATGCGGAAGTTGTACTCATCATTGTCCAGCTGGATTGCAACCTGTTGAAATTAGAAGAGCTTTAAAGGCTAAAGATTATGATAGACTTATTAAATTAAATGTTATGTCTTGTGTCGAATGTGGTATGTGTTCATATTCTTGCCCATCAAGAATCGAATTAACTGAAGCGATGAAAAATGCAAAGACTGTTACAAAATTTAAGATGAGTCAAATGAAGAAATAAGGAGGGTAAATATGGCATATAAAACAAATCCAGCTCCTTATCAAAGGACTAAAAAAACAACATTACAAATAATGATTGAACTCGGTATTGCTCTTTCTATCGTTTGGATTGCAGCAATTATCACTACTTTTGTCAAACTTGGTGCAAGTTACGGTATCAAATCAATTCTGTTAATGTTTGTTTCAATTGCAGTCACTGCAATTTGCGATGTTTTAACAACTGTATTAAAAAATAAAAAAGATAAAACTTTAGGCAAAAAGATTGTATATGATTTAATCCATAACTATTCATGGATAACTGCAATGATCTTCACATTACTTTGTCCTGTATGGACCGACTATTATATAGTAATTGTTGGATCAATATTTTCAACTTTAATTGTTAAAAATTTATTTGGTGGTTTCGGAAGCAATATTTTTAACCCAGCCGCATTTGGTAGAATTTTCATTCAATTATGTTTTGGGCTTGCCGCTCCAAGTGATTTAAAATCTGGAGTTGTTACTGGTTCTACAATAACTGGAATTTATAATTCAACTCAACAATGGCTTGGTGTGCAACCAATAGAAGGTTTCTCAATTACTGATATCCTTTTAGGAAATTATTTCGGTACTATGGGTGAAACATTCACTATTCTAATATTAATTCTTGGAGTTATTCTTG
>CANQDY010000055.1 GCA_947593895.1 uncultured Bacilli bacterium | reverse complement strand
CCATTGGTTCACCATAAGTATATCCCCATTCATAAGTCATTAATATTACATAATCGGCAATTCTACCAAGTTCATAATAGTCGTGCGCGGTATATAGTAATCCTTTCTGTTCATCGCTATTTTTAGGTGCTAAAGCAACAAATAGGGGAACAGAAATACTATCTTTTACTTTTTTGATAAATTGGGTATATAAATTTTTTTCATCCTCTTTAATATATTCAAAATCAATACATAAAGCCTGATAATTTTTTTGACTTATTGTGGTTTTAATATTATTAATTAATGAATCCTTTGTTGTTTCTGTGTTAAGAATCTGGCTAGCTAAATCAGTAGAAAATCCACCAGTTTCTTTGATATTAGTGATTACAAGCATTGGAATTACATCATACTCTTTGGCTTTTTCAAGAATTCTTTCTTCATCCATACTTACTAAATCACCATACTTTTTGATTCGGTAAGCAAATGGAGCAATGTGAGATAATGTTGGAAGAATTTTTTTTAGATTTTGATTTGAAATTCCTTGGTAACAATATCCATTGATAATTCCTTTAACTTTTTCGTGATTATCGTGATCAATAATTAATTTTTGACCTATAGATAATATATCACTTGTTAAATCGTTATCTTTTTTTATTTTTTCAACTGAAATTGAAAATTTTTTACTAATTAATCCTAAAGTATCCCCCTTTCTTACATAATACACGCAAGTATCTTTTCTCATAATCAGAGATTCTCCAATTACTAATTTATATGGCTCCTCTAAATTATTATCTTCAATTATGCGATTAATGGGAATATGGTAATGTTGGCTAAGATCATAGATATTATCACCTTTTTTTACAAAATGGAAAAACATAAATTTTCACCTCATAACAATATATTCAAAAAAATAATATTTTTGACTTGGGAAATAATATAATTAAATAAATAAAAATAGCACTCTTGTGTTGACAGTGCTAAAAAAAGTGTTATACTATTATTAGCACTTAAGTAGAAAGAGTGCTAAAAGGAGGTATGATTATGGAAAATTATATGACCGAAAAGGTGATTAGTATCATTAATTCTTCTCAAGAGATTTCTAAAGATTATTTTTCTTGTGAAATTGATGTTCCTCATTTAATTAAAGCACTGCTTGATGATAAGGATTCGATGCTTAAAAATATTTTAAAGAAGATTAATGTCAATGTTGATTTGTTTGAAAATACTGTAACAGGTTTTATTAGTTCAAAAGCAAAAAGTCAGAGTATAGATAACATGTATTTATCAACAGATTTAAATAATTTATTAAGAAATGCCGAAAATTATAAAAAAGCATTTCAAGATAGTTTTATCAGTGTTGAGCATTTAATTTTAGCAATTTTTGATACTAGACATTCAATATTAAATAAATTACTAAATATTGCTAATTTTACAAAAAGTAATGTAAAAAAGGCAATTGATGAAATTCGAGGTGGAAATAAAGTGACTGATCAAAATCCTGAAGAAAAATATGAAGTTTTAAAAAAATATGGACGTGATTTAACTGATGATGTTGCAAAAGGTAAAATTGATCCTGTTATTGGTAGGGACGAAGAAATTCGAAGAGTAATTCAAATTTTATCTCGTAAAAGTAAAAATAATCCAGTTTTAATTGGTGAGCCTGGTGTAGGTAAAACTGCAATTGTTGAAGGATTAGCATGGAGAATATTTAAAAAAGATGTTCCTTTTTCATTAAAAGAAAAAAGAATATTTGAACTTGATTTAGGCGCTTTGATTGCTGGAGCAAAATATCGTGGTGAATTTGAGGAAAGATTAAAAGCTACTTTAAATGAAATTGTTAAATCAGAGGGAAAAATTATTCTTTTTATTGATGAAATTCATACAATTATTGGTGCAGGTAAAACTGATGGTGCAATGGATGCAGCTAATTTACTAAAACCAATGTTAGCGCGGGGTGATTTGCATTGTATTGGTGCGACTACTTTAGATGAATATCGTAAATATATTGAAAAGGATCCGGCATTTGAACGTAGAATGCAAAAAGTTTTAGTTAGTGAACCAACAGTTAAAGACACTATTTCAATATTAAGAGGATTAAAGGAAAGATATGAAAATCATCATGGCGTACAAATTCTTGATTCGGCCTTAGTTTCTGCAGCAGTTTTATCAAATCGTTACATTAGCGATCGTTTTTTACCTGATAAAGCAATTGATCTTGTTGATGAAGCTTGCTCTGCAGTTAGAATGCAAATTGATTCTTTACCAGTTGAACTTGATGAGATTAATCATAAAATTGCTCAGTTAGAAATTGAAAGAATATCTTTGAGTAAAGAAGATTCAGAGGTCAGCAAAAAACGTCTTGAAAAATTAGATAAAGAAATGGCATCTCTAAAAGAGGAACAAAAAAAATTTACAGCAAAATGGCAAAAAGAAAAGCAAGAATTATCAAAAGCAAAAAGTGCGAAAGAAGATCTTGAAAAGGCCAAACTTGATCTTGAAAAGGCAATGAATAATGCAGATTATGAAAACGCAAGTAGATTAAAATTTTCAGTTATTCCTGAATTAGAGGAATTGATAAAAAAATATAGTCCAGATACTAACGAAGACAAATTGCTTGATGAAGTAGTTAAAGAGGATGATATTGCAAATGTAATTAGTAAATGGACAGGTATTCCACTTAGCAAATTGAAACAAAGTGAATCTGATAAACTTCTTTCTTTAAAAGATAATTTAGAGAAAAGAGTAATTGGTCAAGATGAGGCTTTATCAAAAGTTTGTGATGCAATAATTCGTTCCAGAGCGGGAATTAATGATGAAAATCGACCAATTGGTAGCTTCTTATTTTTAGGACCTACTGGTGTTGGTAAAACAGAAGTAGCAAAATCTCTTGCTTTAAATTTATTTGACTCTGAAAGTCAAATTATTAGAATTGATATGTCAGAATATATGGAAAAATACTCAGTTTCTCGTCTTGTTGGAGCTCCACCAGGATATGTTGGTTATGAAGAAGGTGGACAATTAACTGAGGCGGTTAGAAGAAAACCATATTCTATTGTCTTACTAGATGAGATTGAAAAAGCACATCCAGATGTATTTAATATTTTACTTCAAGTTCTTGATGATGGAAGATTAACTGATTCACAAGGTCGAGTTGTAGACTTTAAAAACACAATCATTATTATGACAAGTAATATTGGTAGTGAGTATCTATTAGAAGGCAATGACATAAATAGTAGAAATCAAGTAAGTAATGAGTTAAAAAATCACTTTAAGCCAGAGTTTTTAAATCGTATTGATGATATAGTTTACTTTAATTCACTTGATGATAGTGTGGTCTCGAAAATCGTTATGAAATTTATTGATGAATTGCAGAATCGATTAAAAAATAATGAAATTATTATTGGTGTAGATAAGAAAGCTGTCGCTACAATTATTACACAAGGATTTGATAAAATTTATGGTGCCAGACCTTTAAAAAGGTATATCCAAAAAGAAATCGAAACTCCTCTTGCAAGAGATATTATCGCAGGAAGAATTCATCCAAAATCAGAAATTACTATTTCTTACGATAATGATCATTTTTTATTTATAACAAAATAAGTAATTAGAATAAATCGAGAGATTTATTCTTTTTCATTTTCTGATGAAAATGTTATAACCTAAAGGTTAAAAATTTAAGTAGAAAGTGAAATAAATAGTGAATTATAAGTTTAGTATCATGATGTATAAAATGAAAAAAGAGCAAAAAAATATCGTTTAATGAAAAAAACTTAATAGAATATAACTAATAAAAAATGAATAAATATACAATTATATAATCATATATAGTCAAAGTTTAAAAGAGGTAAGATATACCCTATGAAATTTTGAAAATGGAGTATACACAAGTTGAAGAGTTTAGCGTCAAGAACTCATCATAAGACATAGTAGTAGAAAGAAGAAAGCTGAATAAATAATTTTTTAATAGTATAACTATGAAAAAAAATAGTTGGAGTAATATAGCTTTTATAGTACTAAAAAATATCATAGAAAGTTATTTAACTCATCATATATGGATGAATGAAAGTAGGGTTGTGAAATAAAAAGTAGAAAATTTACTAACTTTAACATTATATTATATTAGTTAATAAATTAATTTTCAAAAAACAATAATAATTTAATTATCAATACATAGTATATTGTTTGGTACATATTTGATATTAAATATGCTATACTTTTTTTAGTAAATTAAGAGGTAATTTTATGTTTTATATTGGTTGTCATGTTTCATCTGGTAATGGCTTTGTGAAAATGTTTCAAGATACTTTATATGTTGGAGGTAATACATTTCAATTTTTTACTCGAAATCCTCGTGGCGGTAGCACAAAACCAATCAATCTTGATGACATAAATCAATTTAATAAATTAAGTAAAGAATATAATTTTGGATACATAATCGCTCATGCTCCGTATACATTAAATGCTGCATCTAAGGATAGCTATATCCGTGAATTTGCAATTAAAGTGTTTAATGAAGATTTAAAGTTATTAGATTTATTACCAAAGGTATATTATAATTTCCATCCGGGAAGTCATGTTGGTCAAGGAGAGGATGTTGGTATAAAACTAATAATTGATACTTTAAATCAAGTATTAAAACCAGAACAAAAAACTATGGTTTTACTTGAAACTATGGCTGGTAAGGGTAGTGAAATAGGTTATAATTTTTCTCAAATTAAAAAAATCATTGATGGAGTGGAATTAAAAGATAAAATAGGAGTATGTTTAGATACTTGTCATGTTTTTGATTCCGGATATGACATTATTAACAATTTTGATGGAGTGTTAAAAGAATTCAATTCAATAATTGGTGTTGATAAATTAAAGGCAATTCATTTGAATGATAGTAAAAATATATTAGGAAGCAGAAAAGATCGACATGAAAAAATTGGTCAGGGTAATATTGGATTAGAAGCAATTAAAACCATTATTAATCATCCATTAATAAAAGATTTACCAATTGTTTTAGAAACACCAAATGAATTAGATGGATATAAAGAAGAAATAACTTTGTTAAAGGAAATGAGAAAATAGATGCAGAGATATTTTGTTGATAAAATTGAAAATGGATTGGTTGAATTCGATAAAAACCAAATCAAACACATATTAAATGTTATGAGAATGCGTGTTAATGAAAAAATAACATGTGTATTTAATCATGAGGTTTATTTATGTGAAATTATTAATTGTTCTCCATTACAAGTAAAAGTAATTGAAAAAATAGATGAAAATAATGAGTTATGTGTTGATGTTACTTTGCTATATTGTTTACCTAAAGGTGATAAAATTGATTTAGTTATACAAAAGGCGTGTGAACTAGGTGTAAAAGAAATTATTATTGTTCAATCAGAAAGATGCATAGCAAAAATAAAAAATGAAGATAAAGAGAAGAAACTTAATCGATTCAGAAATATTGCAAAAGAGGCATGTGAACAATCTAAACGACTAATTGTAACAAAAATAGAGCAAATTATAAATTATAATGATATTTGTAACAAAAAATTTGATCAAATGTTTATTGCTTATGAAAATGAAAAAGATGAAACATTTTATAAAAAACTTTTGAATGTGAGGAAAGGTCAATCAATTGGAATTCTTATTGGCTCAGAGGGTGGTTTTTCTTCTAAAGAAGTTGATTATGCAAAAGAAAATGGTTATAATTCAATATCACTTGGGAATAGAATTCTAAGAAGCGAAACTGCAGTATTTTATGCTTTAAGTGCGATTAGTTTAGTAATGGAAGGTAAATAAATGATTTATTCAATTTTAGCAAAAAGAAAAAAAAAGGTAAATATTCGCCAAACTGAAGAATACAAACTTTACTTTAAGTATTGTACTTTGTATCCTTCCATTTTATCGTTTTATCACATATCAATTAATGAGACGAACCAATTTAAGATAATTCAAGCTAATATCATTATTAAGTCTTTAATAAATAAAGATTTAATTGAAAATCGACTAAAAGAAATTGAATCTTTAGGTTTGCTTGATTCTTATACTGAAGAAGAAATCAGGGATGATATTTGGAAATTACTTGATGAACGTAATTCACCATATATTTCAATTGAAAAATCCAGAGTTTATATTCCAATATTTTCACGTACATTAAATTTAATTTATAATGAGGAGTGTAGTAAAATTCTTGAGTATCCATATAGCGATCTGATAAAAAAACCAAAGAATTCATGCATTGATTTATTTGATGTATATAATTTTAGTTTGTATGAATCTCCTTTTTCTTCATTAATTTTAATAAAAAAAGATGTTTCTTCAGCAGCATATTATCATCCGGATTTTGAAACGATATATATTATTAATGATCAAGGGCGACTTGATTTAGAGATTCCATTATTTGATCGATATATTAAACATCCGGAACAACATCGAATTATCATGAAAATTCAAGATGTTGTCGAAAATTTTTACAAAAATGATTTTAATGGTTTTGTCAAGTCTTTATATTCTAATGGTTTTATATCAAAAAAAACTTATTCACTTATAAGAAATAAAATTCTTATTGGAATTATTAAGAAAGATCGAATTTATAGTAAAGGAAAAAATAGTAATGAAGTATTATAAAACTCATACTTTGGGGTGCAAAGTCAATACATATGAAACTCAAGCAATTTGTAAAATTCTTGAAGAAAATGGGTTTAGTGAATCAATTAATAATCAGTGTGATTTGATTATTATTAATACTTGTGCAGTAACTTTAACAAGCGAAAGAAAATCAAGACAAAAGATTCGTTCCTTAAAAAAAGAATATCCTAATGCAGTTATTTTTGTTATGGGATGCTATTCATAACTTTATCCAGACCAAGTTAAAGAAATTGAAGGCGTTGATATTATCATTGGTACAGATAAAAGAAATGAGATAATGAATCTACTGACAAAATACTTTAATCAAGATAAAAAACAAATTGTTGAGGTTGATAAGAATAATCGGAATTTAGACTACGAATGCTTAGCTATCAATTCATACAATGAAAATACTCGAGCATTTTTAAAAATTCAGGATGGGTGCAATAATTTCTGTACATATTGTGTTATCCCATATACTCGAGGAAATTCTCGAAGTCGAGAAAAAAATGAAATTATTAGTGAAGCAAAAAAATTAGTTTCTAATGGATATAAGGAAATTGTTTTTACTGGAATTGATATGGCAAGTTATGGTAAAGATTTAAAAGATGATATAAATTTTAATAAATTAATTAAAAATGTTCTTGATGCAGTGCCGAATTTAAAAAGATTAAGAATATCGTCTTTAGAAGCAAGTTTAATTAATGATGAATTTATTAATTTATTAAAAAATTATCCTCAGATTGCTCGACATTTGCATATTCCATTACAATCAGGATGTGAAAAAATTTTAGAAAAAATGAATCGAAAATACACAAAAGAGGAATTTAAAAGAAGATTAATAAAAATTCGAGAAGCGATTCCTGACATCGCTTTAGCCTGTGATGTTATTGTTGGTTTTCCAGATGAAACAGAAGAGGATTTTATGGAGACTTATCAATTTATCATCGATTGCAATTTTAATTATTTGCATGTCTTTCCATATTCATCCCGACCAGGAACAGTTGCTTCAAAAATGAGTAATCAGATTGAAAACAAAGTTAAAAAGGAAAGAGTAACTAAACTAATAAACTTAGGTGAAAAATTAAAAGAAAAATATGAAGAGCAATTTGATAATCAGTTAGTTGATGTTATAGTCGAGTCATATAATCCAAAAACAAAGTTATATAAAGGGTATTCATCAAATTATTTAGAAGTTAGTCTGAAAAGTGAAAAGGACATTAAAGGACTATTTTTAAAAACAATTTATCACAAGAATTAAAAATTGACGCTAAATGATAAAATAAATTTAATTTCTATTTAGAAAAATCAATATTTATTATTGATAAAAAGGAAATGAATTGTCCCAAACTTTCTATTTTCCAGATTTTCTTTGTCAATTATATAATCAATTATATAAATGAAATTTACTTTTTTAATTTATGATTAAAAGTTAATTTGCAAATTTTACTTTTGTTTCTTGACACAAAATTGCAATTAATATAAAATTATCAAAGTGTCGACTAAGTACGACTAGGGGGTGTGTAAAAATGGCGGTTCCATTTAGAAGAACATCTAAAACAACTAAGAGAATGCGTAGAACACATTTTAAGTTATCGGTTACAGGATTAACAAAATGTAGCAATTGTGGAGCAACAATCGTTTCACACCGCGTTTGCCCAGAATGTGGATATTACGATGGCAAACAAGTTGTAGATGTTAAAAAGAAATAAGTAAATATCCAATAAAGAAATTAAAAGGGACTGTAAAGAAATATATTACTAAAAAGTATTGTATTTCAATACAGTCTTTTATTATGAATAAATATGAAAAA
>CANQDY010000054.1 GCA_947593895.1 uncultured Bacilli bacterium | reverse complement strand
TGTAAAAAATGGAAGAAAAAAGAGAACCAGCAAGCAAAACTTATAGAGTAAGAGTTCCTTTATATATGGCAAAAGCACTAGATGAGAAATTAAAAGCTAACAATAAAAAATCTGCAGGATTAACCGCACCATACTTTTGTCTAATTGCCATTACTGTTGTTGGCAAAATCGTTACTCCTGCAGTATTTAAAACCAAAAAAGTAACCATTTCATCACTAGCCATTAATGGATCTTGTTCTGTTGATATTGCTTTTAATCTTTTCATTGCCTTTAATCCTGCTGGAGTCGCTGCAAAACCAAGTTCAAAGATATTTGCCGATATATTCATTGCAATATAATTTTTTGCTTCTTGATCTTTCAAATTAGGCATAATAAGTTTTAATAACGGATCTAATGCTTTAGCAATCTGATGAATTAAACCTGAATCATACATAATTGTCATAATTCCAGACCAAAATGTCGCCGTAAAAACTAAGGTGCAAACTAAACTAAGACTCTCTTCAGGCAAACTTAATATTACATTTGCCATCTCTTGATAACGGCCTGTTAAAAAGCCATAAAATAACGATAGTAAAATAATTCCAACAAAAATTTTATTCATACTCAAATATATGAATAATATATTGCTTTATGATATTTTTAAAATTTAGATTTAATAATAATTATTTATTTAAGAAAATACTTTGATAGTCTATATTTTGAGATTGTTATAGTCGATATTATTTTCCTCCATCCGTCCATAAAAACACAAAAATTTTGGCTATAAAATTCATTTTCATCTGAATAATCAATTTTATTTATTTCTCTTAAGTTTAAGCGAATAAAAGTTTTCCGATTGAAATATTATCATTTTTAATTTCTAAAGTTAAATTCTGATTAAATTTAAAACCCACTAAAACTTGTCTGTAATTCCCTTATCAACTTTTTCTTCTTTATAATTTTCATCAATAAAAAATCTTTCACTTTTAATTAAATTATTCTTGCTTAACATCTCATTTACTAAAAAATTTAATTGTTTTTAACTTTTTACACTTTACTCAATTAAGGTTTTATAATCTCTATTTTTCAATGTAAAGCTAAATGAAAAACAACTTAAACTGACTTTAAACTTAATTCATCGACTCCATTAACTTTTATTAACCATTTTGTTTTTTTATTTACTTTCTAACTTTAACAATATCTAATAAATGTGAAGATGCACCAAGTAAATCTTCTCGTTCACAAATAGATAAATGATAATTTATGTACTCTTCAAACTCTTCATCAGATAAACTATTTAAAACACTTCTAATATAATTACTTGGACCAGTTGAAGCAATAAGTTTAATTCTTGAAAAATTCATTAGTTTGTTAAACTCAATTATATCTTCAATTCTAACCATAGAATATAAATCATCATCAAGATTAAGCATATGATAGTTATCATCGATTTGATGTAATTTCTTAGCTTCTAAAATATGTTTTTTAATAAAACCATAAGTAATTATTGCATATTCATTCATATAATAACTAATCAGTATAATTCCATTATTTTTGGTAACTCTTTTCGCTTCACTTAGCGCCTTAATTTTTTCTTCTTTTTTTAACAAATGATACATCGGGCCAAAAATTAAAGTAACATCAAAGCTATCACTTTCAATCATATATAAATCTAATGCACTACCATTATGAATTTTAACCTTACTATTTTTATTTTTAAATATTTCAATATTATGTTCCACTAATTCAATAGCTTCAACATAATAACCTTCTTCACTTAAAGGAATACTATAAGCGCCTGTAGCTGCGCCAATATCAATAATTTTTAAATTTTTATTTTCATTTAAAACATTGTGAAGATACTTCATCGTAGTTATAAACTCAACCTGACCATGCCTTGTTTTTAAACGATGATCTTCATTAAAATGTGAATAATAATCTTCTAATAAACTAATTTTTGTATTTGTTTTTTGAAAATTCATACTTACCTCTTAGACCATTCTAGCACATTAAAAGTTAAGAAAACAAATACATTAAAATTACTAATTAACAAATCAAGTTATTGTTTTTGCTCTTTAATTATTTCTTCAATTTTTAATAATCGGTTATATTTTGTTGTTCTTTCACTTCGGCAAGGCGCACCAAATTTAACATAATCCGCTTTAACCCCATAAGCTAAGTCGCTAATAAAGTCATCTTCACTTTCTCCCGAACGATGAGATACAATAATCTTCATATTTGCGTCCTTAGCTAAATTAATACAATTTAAAGTTTCACTAATTGTTCCAATTTGATTTGGCTTAATTAATATTGCATCAGATAATTTATTTTCAATTCCCATTTTTAATCTTTCTACATTCGTAGTATATAGATCATCACCAACAAGTAAAACACTTCCTTTAGTATGTAAAAGAAAACTATTCCAAGAAGAATAATCCTCTTGATCAAAAGGATCCTCCAATGAAAGAATTGGATATTTATCAACGATTTTTAGATAATAATCCATTAGTTCTTTGCTAGTCATAACTTTCTTCTTTTTTGGTAAATAATAACCATCTTTGGTTTTCCATTCGCTACTAGCAATATCTAAACTAAATTTAAAATCAACACCTAAAATATAACCGGCATTATTAATTGCCTCAGAAAGAAGATCTAAAGCCTCCTCTTCATTTTTTAAATTTGGAGCAAATCCTCCCTCATCTCCAACACCGGTTGATAATCCTCTTTCATTTAGAATTTCCTTTAATGCATAATAAACTTCAACACAATATCTAATTGCATCATCAATTGATTTTGCTCCTATTGGAACTATCATGAACTCTTGAATATCAAGTGAATTATTGCTATGCGCACCTCCATTAATAACATTCATCATTGGAAGAGGAAAATGATTAAAATTTATTCCACCGATATATTGAAAACAAGAAAGATGATAAAGTTCACTTAATGCTTTTAAGTAAGCAATGGAAATTCCTAAAATTCCATTACCACCATATTTTTTCTTGTTTTTCGTTCCATCTAAAGAAATTAATTTATTATCTAATTTGTATAATGAAGAATATTTACCTCCAACAATAAAAGGGCTTATTTCATCATTAATTCCTTTTACTACTTTATAAACACTCTTTCCTTTATATAAAGACATATCCTGGTCTTTTAATTCTTCCGCTTCAAATTTTCCTTTTGATGCACCGGAAGGAACAATTGCTCTACCTTTATATTGTTTATTTAATGTAAGTTCTACTTCAACAGTAGGTTCACCTCGTGAAGATAAAACTTGTCTTGCTTTTAAATCAGTAATAATAATATCCATAAAAAAATAACCCCTAGTTAGTTTAGGGATTATTTTAAATTTAATACCAATTAGTTATTTGAAAGATAACTTTCTTCATATGCCACAATGATTTTTTCTTGTTCTGGAGTTAGATTATCCATCGAGCGATAAGAAGAAATCATTTCATCAATTGAATAAGAGAAAGTTTCAAAAATCAAATCTTTATCAACACCATCAAGTTTAATATAAAATTCAACAATAATTTGAGATGAACGATCATCTAAAGAAATTCCATCAATTTTTTTAGAAATCCAAGACTCATTATTTTCCTTAGTAACAAAATCATCAACAGATAAACTAACTTCATGAATGGTGTCTTTGCCATTATCGATATTATAAATAAATCCAACTTCAGTAATTTGATTACTATATTTTGTAAGTATATCGGTATTAATCATTGCTTGAAGATTTAATCCACAAGATTTTAAATTAATTTGTTCTTTGGTTCCCTCATATTTATAATGGAAAACAATCTTGTTAAAGGCAATTCTCTTTGCACCGGTATTACCATTTAAAACAACAACTTTATTTCCGTTGATTTGATATGATTTTGTCGTACCATTACCTGTTGGTAAAATATCTTCTCCATCTACAGCCGATCTTACTAATGCATTAGTATTTATTGCATTTTTTGCTTCATCATTGTAGGTAATATCGACACTAGTAATGGTATAACCTTCTTTAGCGTTAAATGCGATATAACTATATTCATTATAATTTTTATCTTTTCCATAAATATTTACATCGCCTTCTTTATTTATGAATACATCATTAGATGCATCACCTTTATATGAAGTAATTGATTCAATACATTCAGGATTAGAAAATGCATCCATAAATAAACTAACATCATTTGTACCCTCATCTGATTTTTTAATACTTTGATCTATGGTTGATGCATTAAATTTTCCAGTAATATTAGTTAATTCATAATCAAAAATTAAACTAGAATAAGTAACATAATTATATTCACTGATAACATCATATGGTGCAGATGATTTAACAGTAATTTCTAAAAGATTACTTTCAACATCATCACATGAAGCAGTTAATAAAACATTACCTGCCTTTAAACCTTTTAAAACATAATTACCATCCTTATTTACAATTTCAGCATTACCATCATCATCAACTAAGTTCCAAATAATTTCTGGATTATCAATTCCATAAACATTATATGTTAATGAAATTTCTTCACCTTCATAAACTTCGTTACTTGAACATGAAATAACGATCATTGCTTCAACTTCACATGAAGTTACATCCACTAAACGATTAGTTCCATCATTTAATAATCTACCGGTAATTGTTACATAATTACCAGTTTTAATCTCTGTAGTTTGTTCTGGTAAAGTTACGATAAGTTCCTTATCATTTGAAGTAAGAACCATTGTTGTTTCTTCAACAGATTTTACTTCACCAATAATAACACAATCAAAATCAGTCTTTGTAGAACCTACTTTTTCACAAATGACAGTCGCTTCTTCAAGAGTTAATACTGTTTCACTCTTTTGAGCGTATTTAGCAACATATTCAGTTGATTCAGTAATTGAAATTGAATCGCCGGGATTTTTTACTTCATTTCCATTAATCCAATTAACTAATTCAATCTTTTCTCCATAAGGAGAAGTTACATCACTAGCTAAAGGTAAATTTCCTGTCAAAGTTAAGCCAGCTTCCACATCATCAGGTTTTACATAACTATCACTTAATATTCCACCTTTAGTATCTAAAGTTAATTTGATTTTTGGTGTTTCAAATAGTTTATATAATTGAATAGCTTGTTGATTAGAATAAGATGTTGATTTATAATATCTAAATAAATCTCCAGTGCTACTATCATTATTAAATCTTAAGTGAGATGAATTTGATTCAATATCTACTAATTTATTTTCATCATCATATTTAATTATATTTTTTGAAGCTACATCATTTAAATTTAATGAATTCGATTTACTTGTTCCTGAAATATATTTTCCACCATTGGAAATTGAATATCCATTATCCATTTTACTAAAAGTAAAAATACATTTATCTAGATTATCACTACTAACAATTTGATCATTAGATATTGTTAATTTAGTATAATTTTTTGTTTTATTGATATTTTCATTGGTAAGTACATAAGCAGAAGTATCATTTGCTTCATATACGATTAAGTATGATCCAGACCAATCTTCTAAATTTTCAGTTACCTTGTTAAAAATTTTTTTATCGGCAGCTAAAACTTTTGTTTCTTTTTTATCAAAAGAAAAGTCAAGGAATGCGCTAAGAATTAAGCAAGAGGAAATTAATAATAAACTTTTCTTATACATTATTCTACTCCTTAATTACCTGATTTAGGTGGCAAAGGTGGAAATTCAATTGTTCCACTACTAACATCAACTGATACTGATGATTCAGGCTCACTTGTTGTCTCAGAAGTTATAGTTGTATCTAATGATGTTGTTTCTTCACTTGTTGTCTCAGAAGTTGTAGTTGTATCTAATGATGTTGTTTCTTCACTTGTTGCCTCAGAAGTTGTAGTTGTCACACTTGTTGTTTGACTACTAGTTGTTTCAGATGTAATAGATGTATCATCACTAGAATTTGATGAATCTTCACTTGATGCCGATTCACTATCTGTTAATGATGTTGTTTCACTAACATCAGATGTAATTGTCTCATTTGAAGTTGTTATTTCACTTGTTAATGATTCATTTGAATCATCACTAGTAGGATCAACAACAGAAGTAGGATTTGATATTAGTGAATTTGTTGATGGATTATTAGTCTTTTTACAGCCAAAAAGCATCATCAAAGAACAAACTCCCAATAAAATTATTTTTTTATTTTTCATGGTAAACCTCCGTTAATTCAATAATATTATAACATAATATTATTTAATGTCAAAAGTTAATATATATAAAAATGCCTTTTAAATAAAACAGTTAATTCTAAAATTTATGAGATAAGAAACTTATTTTCAAATTTTTTATAATAAAAGTCTGATTTCTTTGGCTTGAAAGAATATTAATATAAATAAATATAAACACAAAATTTTATACAATACAATCGTTATTTTTAACCATTTAACATGTACATTTTTTAATAAAATCGTTCTAAAATCCTATAATATCATCATCGTTTCAATAAAATTTAAAAACATATGTAATATTCTATTTCATAATAAAATATTTAAGTTAAAGATGTTGCTTATTTTCAACATATAAGTTTATAATTTAAAACTTATAAAGAAACTTCATAAAATCGATGTCAATTGTTTGTGTTGATTAATATTTTAATTTGAATTATTTAGATTTATAACTTTAAAATATCACTTTCCAGATTAATTCTATACAGGAAAAAATTATATGAATTATAATTTGATTTTTTAATTATTAAATTATTGATTTATGATACATGCCTTATGTTTCTTACCATAATTAAAATAATCATCTTGACTATAAAATTAAAAGTTAGCATCGCAATACCAAGCAATAGATTGCATTAAGTCCACAAGGACTTACAACCATTGTTGATTGAATCCTTTTTTATTAATATTATTTTTAAAACAAGTATATTTTTTCAAAAAAATTTTGATGAAATAGCATTAATATTTTGTAGGTAAAGTAGAAAACTTTAAGATAACAAGATAATTTGAAATTATCCTATAAATTAATTTTAAAAGTCAAACTCATCGTTTTAATTCTAACCTGATTAGAGCCTTTTACATCTAATTTGATGTATTTGTAACTTGTGCCATCTAAGTCTACATTATAATCTTTGTAACTAGTTGATGTAACTGAAACTTCAGTAATCTGATTAAAGTCAGTTCCATTATTACTTCCATATACAACAATTACATCTGATTTGTATCCAGCGTTGAATGACAATACTGTAATCACACCTGTTTTACATTCAATAATTGCATAACCATCGTATGTTGTACTACTATATATTCTTAATTCATCGGTAAAGTGACATTGAGTAGTTGTAATTTTAATATCATTATCTAAATCATGTTCTTCGTTTTCAGCATATTGATTACCCTTATCAAAAGAACTAAATGTATATGTAGCGGTTGTCTCTCCCGCAACTTTCCATTTTGCAAATAATTCTATATTTGCGGATAATGGTGTTCCCGCAACTGCTTCAATTGTACAATCAGCATCAGTGAACCAACCAATAAAATCATATCCATCTCTTATCGGAACATCTAATTCTGAAGGTAATGAAGTTAAATCATTTACAACTTTATTTGTTGATCCTACATAATTGTAATTATAAGTTAATGTATATTTTGCTCCATATTGTAAAGTTGAACTTACTTCCGTTTTCAATCCCAGTTTTGCGGAAACTGATTCAATTTTCCAAGTGTATGCAGTACCTTCATTTAATTCTAAGTTTGTTAAATCTAATTGTTTAGTTGTTAAGTTAGATGAAACTAAAACGCCATCCTTATATACATTATATTTATCAGTTGTAGAATCACTGAACCAAACTAATTTTGTTCCATTATATGCAATATTAGTTACAGGTTTTATACCATCAACAACAGTTATATTTGTTAATTCATAGGTTGTTTCTTTATAAATTTTAAATTTACCATAAACCTCTACTATATCTCCAACATTAAAACCTGCTGCTGCAATAGGATTATCGTAGTCGAATAGTTGAATTGTCTTACTACTATCATTAATGTCTTCGATATAGCTACTTGGGGTATCTACAACAGTTAATTTACCCAATACTAAAAATTCATTATCTTCATCATCTTTTGTTAATGATGAAAATGCATCAAAAGAAGTTATTTCCATTAATTTATAAGTGACACGTACATCCGTTTCGCCATTTAATACAAATGAAGTTCCGGTTAATTCTATCTCATTTACAAAGATTTTGTCAACTATGTAACCCGCAACAGGATTTGCTGTTACATTAATTATTGTTCCTTCGTTAATCTTGGTTCCACTTGAAATTGGATTATTTACTGAATCAATATATAAGATTGTTTCTCCTAAATCAGATGGTTCAAATGTAAGAACAACAATGTTACCATATTCAACAATTATAGTTACATCAGATGTACCAAGAACAAAACTATATTCACCATTGTTATTATTAACAATAATCTTACCTGAGGCATCTGTTACTGTAACA
>CANQDY010000053.1 GCA_947593895.1 uncultured Bacilli bacterium | reverse complement strand
GCATTACCTTGCATTGTATTAGAACCACGAGCAAATGAATAAGTAGTACTAACACCACTGACATTCATAGTAAATGATGGGTCTAGCCAATATTCAGTAACATCATTTGTAGAAGATGAAATCCAAATAGCACCTGTACCTGTACTTTCCGTCCAAAAATTTGGCTTAAAATCAATTTTATACCTTCCAGATGATATCATTTGTGCATTACCATCAGTTGATTCAGTAACTATGGATTCACAACCAGCTTCGACAGAATTAAAAGAATACCATGAACTTATATTTGTTATATCTTTAATTCCCCAACCACCAAAAGAATTATTAAATGTCATTATTATTGTTGATTGGTGATCATCACGAGAAGGATCAGGATTAAGTAATAAAGGTAAATCTTTCCATTCATTAACACTACTAATTTTATCATCATCATAATGAATATAGTATTTTGAATACTCAATGGTAATATTATTTTGTAATTTATTCAAATTAACATTAATCCATGGTAACTGAGATTGACATTTACTTTCATCATAGGTTCCACTATCTCCAACAACAAATTTTACTTGATCTGGATTAATTCCCTTTAGCTCATCGCTAAGTGGACATATATAGGTATCTGTAATATTTGATAAATTATTTAATTTTTGCCATTTTTCTTTATTTGTTGATGAATTTTTAAAGCATGCATAAAAACTATGAGATTCTTTCAATTGAAATGGATCAATTAAATAAATAAATTTCAACTCACCCATGACAAAATCTGGAGAATTAACACTTCCAGCATTACCAATTGTTGTTTTTTTAATTGTTGGTGTAATATTCAATGTGGTAGATTTATCAACTCCCTTTTCTGATGTTATTCCATCAAGTTCAGAAGATTGAATTTCAATATACCAATTATAGCCATTTTTTCCTGTAGTCTTAATATATGGAACAATCATGCAATCAGAAATAAATTCAATTCCTTTTTCAGCTTTCTTAATATATTTACTTAAATCCGAACCAGTAAACTTTTCACTAGATCCAGCAAAGCCAATAGATATATTGTTTAGATCATATCCACAACTTACTCCATTTGCAACTGCACTTATTGATGTACCTGCTGGAATTGGAATTGATGTAATAACATTATCTTCGTTGTATGTGGAGAATTCATACATCTCACTTGATATGTTTTTATATCCATAGAAAAGGTTTTCTCTTAATGAAACATATTTGGTACTCCCCTTACAATTTGATAAAGTTAAATAGGCCTCCTTAAATTTAATACTACCATCATTTGTACTAGATTTTATATAAAAGCCTTGATTATCATTGGGATCCCATTTTTCAAATTCCAAATATGTATATTGTTCAGAACCACCAAAAACATAATCATTATTGCCATTATTATGATCAGCAATTGTACTTCTAGAAGCATTAGTAATATTAACCCATCCATTTGATGTATCTAATGGTTTCTCGCCTTCCATTCTAGCGAATTTAAAACTAATAATACTTGTTGGAACATCAACAACCCATGCCTTTCTTTGATTATCTAGGAATGACATCTTATATGATGTTTCATGACCTCCTTTATCCCAACCTACAACATACCAGTGAAAACGATATTCGTCAGTGGACACATTATAATCACTACTTAGAGTTAATGAACCAGATGCAGTTGTATAAGGATTAAAATAAACTCTTCTATAGCCATTGGTTGATGCAGTTATTGCTTCACTAGCGCTATTTTTATAATTATCTGGATAAGTTACTATTTCTTTACCGGCATAAAACTTCATTTTATTAACATCAGGTAAAGTTGTTGTTCCATTTAATCCATCGTTATCAATTACTGATTGAGCAAAACTATATGTAAATACTTTATTCTCAAGTTTCATTGGAATAGTTGTTTCTTTTGTCTTTGGATCAATATATAAGTTTGATGAGCTTGTTCCACATTGAGCTTCAACATATAATCCATTTTTAAATCTTTCCTCATAAGGAACACTAATAGTTAAAATTGTATCATTATTAATTAATTCTAATTCGCTTTCGACATTATTCAAGAAATATGCTTTTTCAATTCCGATACGTTTTTGAACTTTAATATTCTTTAATTCATCATCACCGGCATTATTGTAATAATGAATTGATTCAAAAATATTATTAGGTGCATATTTAAATTCAAAATTATCATTATCTTGTGAATAATTTGCATCTAAACATTTTAAATTGAAAGTTGCTTTACTTGTTTTATTAACTTTTCCATTAATGTATTCATTTACCGTGATAGTTTGATAATTACTTGTGCTAAACACTGAATAATTTGTATCAAGTTTATATTCTTCATAACCAATTTGATTGGTATTTAAAATTAATGGAACTTCATTTGAATCATAGGTCATTTTATAAGAATATGCTGAAGCAGTTAACGTACTCTTATCATACTCTATTTTATATTTTGCTCCTGAAGTAATTATTGCGGTTTTAGAATCAACCGTAATAGTAATATCCGAACTCGATTTATTAACCACATATGTATAATACTTATTAGTCAAATTATCATATTCTAATCTCTTATCACTAAACTGAGTAACTAAATTATCATTAATAGTTGCAATGGTAAAATTTTTATTATCACGATTTGGTTCAAAAACTGGAGTAACTGAGCCAAATTCATCACTGTCATATTTTAAATATCCCGCTTTGCCATCACTTAAAATTGAAACATCATTAAATGAACAATCTTTAAAAGCATCAGATTGAATATATGTAACAGTTGAAGGAATAACTAATGATTTAATTTTAGAATAGCCATTACTAATGGAAGTTTCATTTGAACTCATTCCACTTAAAATATGAATAACTGGAAGTTGATTATTTCCATCATTAAACTTAGTTCCACCAATTGTTACTTTTGGATAACTTGGAATAAATGCAGTACTTGTTAATGCCTCAAAACGAACAACAGCTAAACCAGTAACACGACATACTAAATCATTTGGAATAGTATTTAAGTTATAATAATCATATCCGTCAGTAGCAAAAACATTAGGAATTGCAGCATAATAATCAAACTCATCATCTGTTGCATTATAATTATTTGTGTAGAAAGTTGCATTTGTTGATGCATTAGGAACGCTCCAATATGCAAAAGTAGAAACGCCAATTGATCCAATCACCAGCGTAGATAAAGCAATATTAAGAATAGCAAATTTTCTTTTCTTACTTAATCTTTTAAACATACTTTTCTCTCCTTTCTACTATTTTTTTAATTTGTCTAATTTTTTTTAATTTGAAGTTGTTGGAGTAAATCTTGAAACATTGAACATCAATAAGAATTCACCATTAAGTGGCACATTACCATCAATAAGCATATCAGGTAATGCATAATAAGCTTCAACAATTAGATTATATCCAGAAAATTGAGTAACTGGTAAATCAATTAATTCAAATGTATAAGTATATGAATTTGATACTGCACTTTTATTTTTAACTGCATTAATTCTTCCCGATTTAACTTGTTCTTCTTTTTTATTAAAATCTGTGCCATCAACATTGATTGGAGTTCCTTTACCACAAAGAATCATATGATTCTCTGAATCAGTTACTTTATTTGCCAAAGTATTTTCAATTGTTATCTTTCCCTTATTTGCACTACCAATTGACGTAGAAGCATTTTGTAATTCTTCTTGTGTTAAAGTATATGTACTTTCATATGGAGTAACAAAGAAATTAAAATTAAGAGCCTCAATCTGTTTGAGTTTATCAAATTTAGTAATATCTACAGCTTCCTCGTCATTAATCGATTCATTTAACTTTGGATAATATACTTCAAATGTAAATCGCATATTTTCACCTGAAGCAATAAATCGATACTGACCGTAAACAAGTGTTGATGGATATTCAAAGTAATCATCTAGATTATCATCATTTTTAAATTTCATTCTACCATCATCTGTGACATCATAAACAGTTTTACCATCAACTACTTTTGTTTTTGGAAGCAAACCTTCATCAGTTGGAACATTATTTCCATCAATATTTCCCTTTCCATCTGTAACCCCACTCAAAACTCCTTTTTTTAATTTTGCCGGTGCTAGAGCTTCTTCAATAAATTCATTTTTAGAAAAAACAAATTCCGTTACATTATCATCAGTTGGAATTGTAATTGTTGGTTGACCAAAATTAAATGTTACCTTAAACCACGCAAAAGTACTAACGGCAAGTATTGCTGACAAAGACATTAATTGAATTGCAATAACAATCGACTTTTTCATAATCTCTCCTCTAACTATTTGCGCTATCAATTTTAGTAAAGCAAGCAGTTAAAACATATTCGCTTCCAAAATATTTAATATTTGAATATAAGAAACAATTATTGTCTGAAGTAATAGTATTCACAACCGTTGGATAAAACTTAATTCCTAAATACACAGTCTGAATAGTTGAAGTATCAGGAATAAATGTACTACTTTCGCTAGTAAATGTATATATATTTCCATCGTTTCTTCCCGAATAGAAATTAATTGTATAAGCTGATTCGCTTGCGTTAGCAAATTCCTTATCCACTAATATTTCAGGACTACCAGTTACATTACCAGATGCATCTCTGGTTACCTTTTGAACTATTGAATGTTTAATATAAGCAGAATTTACTTCTAGTGTGTCATTATTTCCCACATCGATTTGAGCTTGGTAAAATACGATATATGGTTTATCAAGGCTTGGGCTTGGTTCATTTCCATATTGTCCAAAGTAACCGGTTAACGAAACTTTATCATCTACCAGTATTTTTTCAACAGTATATGTTTCATCACTTAAAGAATAATTATCACCAATTGGAGATAATTCGACATTAATTCCTTTAGGAGCATCTACGACAATTGAAACATCATTACTTTCAACTTGAATATTAGCGTTACCAGATATTTTATACCACGAAAAAGACACAACAACTAACATAACTGATAGAATGCAAACATATATCGGAGTTAAGATAAACTGGATTTTACGTGCGTTTTTCATTTAATCTCCCAAGCATTTGATGATAATCAAATATTGCCTCTTTTAAATTAGAAATTTTTTTATTTTTGTGATAACACAAAAACAACATAAAAATAACTAATTTATATTTATATAATATATAAATTAAACGCATTTTGCAAGCGCTTACATTAATTTTATGATATTAGATTATGATAGTTTCTAATTTTGACAATATTCTTAAAAATAAATACTTAAAACCAACTTCAAAAAGTTAAAAATCTATTTCTTTTCGTTCATCTTATCTAAATATTCTTTAATTGCTTCTTTCTCAAGATTCTTTTTCTTTTCTTCCAGACTTAAATTATAATCTTTTTCTATAGATTCAGTTTCTTCCTTAATCTTTTCCTTTTTAAAAGATAATACTAACGAATAAATCTGAGCGATAATTAACGCTAAAATTGGTATAAAAATTAAAATTAAAAACCCATAAACCGATTTCACTAAACGATATAATTCTGTTAAAAATCTACTCTTTCCAACATATTTTGATTTGACATTAGAAAAACTAATCTCGCTATCATTTAAGTCATTCGCATCTCCCTTAGTTACAATAGATTTTTTATCATAATCAATTTCTACAATGCGATGAGTTTTAGTTGTAACATAACTAGGTAAATTAAGATCAGTTGGAGTGAAAGTAATAATATCACCAACCTTTAATGAATAGCACTCTTTCTCATTAATATTTTTTGAAATAATTACTGTTTTAGAAGAAAATGAATCTTTTTGTTCACCATTCATTGAATCGGTTTCAATATAATAATAGCAATAACCAAATAAACTTGGTTGTTGTCCTTTAAAAGCTTGAATTGCTACAACTAAAATTAAAATAAAAACAATACTAAAAATCACATATCCCAATATATCAATAGTGATTCGGATAGGTGATTTTTTCTTTTCATTTGTCTTTTTATTAATTGTTATCTTCTTCATAATCTTTAATAGAATTTAGATCCAGCTTTTCATCAAGCATTTTTTTAAATAAATCAAGTTGTTCTTTCTTGAATTTCTCAATTTCATTTTGATATTTAGAATTCAGATCTTTAATATCCCGTTTAGATTTTTTTTCTTCGTTAATTTCATAATTTGTTAATCGTTTTTGAAGTCTAGTTTCTAAAGTCTTTTTATATTCATCAACACGTTGATTAATTTCTTGGTCTTCCCGAATACGAGCCATTTCCTTTTCTTGTTGTTCTTTTAATAAGCTCATTTCTTCAAGAGCCTTAAGTTTTTCGTTATGAATCTTCTCTTTTTGTTGACGTTCGATTGCTCTCATTTCTTCTAAAACACGTTTTTTACGGCGTTCTTCATCAGCAAGTTTTTCACGCTTAATTAATTCTCTGACTCTAGCATCTTCTTTCTTTTGTTTGATTATTAATTTTTTCTTTAAAACTTCATCCTTTCTTGCTTTATTAATTTGATATTGAGTTACAACTCGATCAATTGCAGAAGTTAATTCACGATATTCATTTGGGGTATATATCTTATCTCCACTTGTTTTGTAATAAACCTTTCTTACCTCTTTTAAATCAAGAGTAATCTTTGGAAAATCATTAAGGAAATTTTCAAGTTCTTTATCTTTTTCAAGTTGATCCATTTTATGTTCAACTTCATCAATAGTTCTGCCACCCGCTTGAACCTTTGCGAAGTTTCTTAACACCAAATCATTAATAACAATCATTTGATGATATTGCTCATCTAAAATATCAGGTAAAATCTTTGTTTCCTCAACATCTTTTGCTTCAAAGCCACTGCGATCATAAGCTTCAAGGTATAACCAAAGGACTAAAGCTTTCTTAAAATTTGGTTCTTTCTTGATAACATTAGTTCTAGTAATTGGTGATCTTACCGGTGCAGAATTTTTCATTTCCTTAGCGAATGCAGAATTTAAGAATCCTTGAACAATTTGAGAAATTCTCTTAACTCGTTCAATTGAATTATAATCATCAGATGAAGAATCAATAGTTTCCTCATCATAAGGAATTTCTGTTCTAGTTTCAACTTTAACTTTAATATTTGTTCCTAAATAATTATAATCACTCTTTGCAATAATACTAACTTCATTTTTATTGTTAATTACGCTACGTTTAATTAAGTCATAACGTTTAGCAATAAATTGATCCATTCTTTTAATTAATGTAATAAGAAAACGATTTTCATAAATTTCAAAACTTTCCTCTTTTAAAGTATTTAAAATTCTACTCGGAGTAATGGTATCTTCAGCTGGATTAACATCTTGAATAAATTGAGTATGTTGAGATAAATGTTTAACTGACTCACGAGAAATTTGTTTAGCTAAAGAAACATCAATAACATCTTCTTCAACAGTAATAAATCTTCTTGGATTTCTGACAATTGCATCAATAGCCGGAAGTGCATCTTCAATTGCTTCAACCCAATCAGTTTCAAATACTTTCTTTTTAAATTTTTGGCTAATCTGAAAAGAAGTCGTATTTCCTTGATTAATTGCTTTTACACAATTTTTGTAATTGGCATCATCTTTAAATAATTCATTAATTTTATCTAAATATGCTAAATAATCAATAGCCATAATAAGCCTCCTTTCAAATTAGTAAATTTAAAATTACTACATAAATTTCTTTAATCTTTCAAGATATTCTTTTGATTCATTCATATTCTCATAGCCAAAATGATCATTTAAGTATGAAATATAAGCATCTACTTCATCACGAATATATGCTAAGTTCAATGATTCAAATTTTCTTAAAATTTTGTTGCATAAAACATAATCTAATCCATCAATTTCAGTTCCACCACATGCAACATATACTGGAACAAATTCTCTTAATTGCTTTACGATACGATTACCAAACGCCAAACGGAAATGTTGAATTACATAGTCATCCATTTCGTTGAACTTACGGATATTTTCTTCACTGACTTTATATTTTTCTTGTGCCTCTTTAAATAGTTTATCTAAATGTTTGTATGAAACAATCATATGATTTGGGTTTCTCTTTTCTTCCGGCACTTCAAATGGAACACCCTTACTATCTAAACTAATCGGAATAGCACGGTCATAAACCTTATCAGAAACTGCAAAAGTTGAATCATCATTATTGATAGTACAAACAAACCACATATTTTCAGGTAATCTGAAACGACCTTTTTCAATGTAAACCGGATCATTATCCCAACCAGCCGCACAGATATCAACAATCCAGTTTTCATGTGAAGGCATTTCTAGAATAGATAACATTTCTGCAAAGTAATATTCAACACGGGCAATATTTGCTTCATCGATAACAGTAATGTAAATTTGTTCATTCCATCTAGCTTCATACATTACTTTTAAAATTTGAGTTTCATTAAATCTCTTAGTAAATTCATTAAAATAACCAAAGATTTCAGTACGATCTCTCCATGAAGGTTGAACCGAAGCAATAGTAGCAGGGTTATTTAACCATTGACC
>CANQDY010000052.1 GCA_947593895.1 uncultured Bacilli bacterium | reverse complement strand
GTAATTTTACTTCTATTTGCAACATTTTCTTCCCTTTTCTTTCTTTGTTTGTTGCACTTGCTTTTATAATTAACAAAAATAACATAATTTGTATATACAGGATTGCATTACATTTTAAAGTAATTTATAATTGTTAGACCAAAATAAAATAATAATATTACTTTTTTTCTAAATAAAATAACTCCAGGAGGAAACATATGAAGACTATTAAAAACCAAACATTTCCTTTAGAAAGAGATTTATATAATCAAAATAATTTGGAATTAATAAATTGTCAATTTAAAGGAAAAGAAGATGGTGAATCTGCTCTAAAAGAATGTAAAGATATAACTTTAAAATTCTGTTTAATGGATTTAAGATACCCATTATGGCACGACACAAATATTACACTAATTGAAGTTGAGCAAACAGAAAATTGTCGTGCTAGTTTATGGTATAGTAAAAATATTAAAATATTTGATTCAATTTTAAACGGAATAAAAGCATTAAGAGAATGTACAGATATATTAATTAATAAAACAAAAGTAAATTCACCAGAATTTGGTTGGAAATGTAATAATATAGAAATTAATGATTGTGATTTCACAAGTCAATATATATTTTTCTTAACTAGCAACATTAAAGCTAAAAACTCGAGTTTTCACGGAAAATACGGCTTCCAATATATGGAAAATGTTGAATTTGATAATTGTTGTTTTGATACAAAAGATGCATTTTGGCATGGCAAAAATATCACAGTTAAAAATAGTATTGTTAAAGGTGAATATCTTGGATGGTATTCAGAGAACTTAACATTTATAAATTGTAAAATTATCGGTATCCAACCATTATGCTATTGTAAAAAATTAAAACTTATTGATTGTGAAATGATTGATACAAACTTAGCGTTTGAATATTCAGAAGTTAATGCAACAATAATAGGTCATGTCGACTCAATTAAGAACCCATTAAAAGGCAAAATTAAAGCCAATTCAATCGGTGAAATAATTCTTACTGAAGACTCAAAATATAAATCAGAAGCAGAAATTGAATGTCTAAATTAACAATTAACTCGTAAAATAGAATATTCCTTCTAAAAATTTTCCTTAGAAGTTTTTTAATAAAAAGCACAAAACCATATTTCGATCTAGTGCCATTAAACATTATATTAATTTGTATAATTATCAAAATACCCTTGAACCAAAACAACTGGAGTTCCCTTATCGCCAGATCCACTGGTTAAATCACATAGAGAACCAATTAAATCGGTAAGTTGTCTTGGAGTTGTACCTTGAGAAGCCATATTTCCTACTAAACTTTTGCTTTTTGCTTTAATACTATTGGAAATTGCAATTTTCAATTCTTCTCCACTTAAATCTTTATAGTCATTATCAGCTAAATACTTTAATTTTAATTCATTTGGAGTTCCAATTAGCCCATCGGTAAATGCCGGAGATATAACTGGATCAGCTAATTCCCAAATTTTTCCTTTTGGATCTTTAAATGCACCATCTCCATAAACCATAACTTCAACACGCTTCCCAGTTTCTTCAAATATCATTTTTTGAACTTTAAGAACTAGATTTTTACAATCTCTAGGGAATAACTTAATTCTATCTTCAGTTGATTTATTTGATCCTAAAAGTCCATATTTTTCATTATATCCACTTCCATCAATTGACTTATTTAATATTTCATCTAAACTATAAACTATTTCTGCACCTAGATTTTTTAATATTCTTTTTGTTCTTTGACGAGTATGAATATCACAGTTTAAAACTGCCTTTGTGTAATTTAAAATTGATTTGGCTTGATTAGCAAAAACAATTTCAACTTCACAATTTTCTGATTTAATTAAATCTTCATAATATGCTACATAATCAATACCAGTAAATTCATGCTTATTATAACCAAATAATTCACGATATTTTCTTAGTGATAATATATCTGAATAAGGGTTAACATTTGCTTCATCAATCTTATCAATACTTACTAATTCATTTCCAACTTCATCTGATGGATAACTAAGCATTAAAACAATTTTTTTTGCTCCTCGGGCAATACCTTTTAAACAAATTGCAAAGCGATTTCTCGATAAAATAGGAAATATAACACCAATTGTTTCATTCTTAAATTTTTCTTTTATGTCTTTAGCAATATCATCGACACTTACATAATTTCCTTGGGAACGAGCAACAATCGATTCAGTAATTGCAATTACATCTTTATCTTTTAATTCAAAATTTTCAAACTTTGATGCTTCAATCACACTATTTACTACAATAGAGGCCAAATCATCGCCTTCACGGATTATTGGGCAACGGATACCACGTGAAACTGTTCCGACTCTTCTTTCTTTTTCCATACTAACCAACTTTCTAAAATATGCATTTCTACATTCATTTTAATAAAATTATCATACATTAACAAATATATTTTCTATGTATAGAAAAAAATTTAAAAAAATCATTAAGATTATAACTTTTTATCGTAATTTATATTTAAAAATAAATAGGTATTGGGCAAGACCTGTTATAAAACAAAACTAAAATAAGCTTCTTATCATGGTAAAGAAGTATTTTACAATGAAATAAGAAAGCTTGATGGTAATGTATCTATTAAAGATATATTTACTATTTATTGGAATTTCTTTCGGTTAAAACCCTGAATATACTTATTTAAAATTCTATAATTTTTTCTAAATTAAACAAAATTAGTTTTTTTATCTTTAGAATTAATCATTGAGTTCTTTTTTGCTTTTAACTTTTAAATACAATTTCTTAGTTAACAAAAACGCAACTTTTTCAAATAGTACAAATTAATTTTTATTATTTTCCTGAAACATTAATTTTTTTAACAATTATTGATGGCACAGAGTAAGAAGATGGTTGTAATTCAATATTAGAACCAACTTCAACAATATTCATAAATAAATTGAATAAGTTTCCGGCAACAGTTATTAAACTAACAGGTTCCGCTAATTTTCCATCTCTAATCATGAATCCTTGACTTTGCAAAGAGAAGTTTCCAGATTGAGAATTCATACCAGCATGTAGACCTTGAAGTGAAGTAATGTAAATTCCATTACCTACCTTTTCAAATAATTCTTTCTCACTCTTCTTACCTGGTTTTAAAACAACATTTACTAAAGAAGTATGGATTTTTCCATTTCCTTTATAACCATTACCGGTTGTTTCGACATTGTCTTTTTTC
The DNA here is from genome assembly GCA_947593895.1 of uncultured Bacilli bacterium. Classification (GTDB taxonomy): domain Bacteria; phylum Bacillota_I; class Bacilli_A; order RFN20; family CAG-449; genus UBA3210. Next base: position 5,402 of record CANQDY010000052.1, on the reverse strand, counting down.
GCAGTTGATAGATTGTAAATAAATGTTTTTAACACTCCTTTATCAACAATTTTCTTATTTTTTGTTGCCACACCTTCATCATCAAAATATCTAAAGAAAACATTTCTTGTTAAAGGATTTTCTGAAATAGAAACCTTACTTGAAGCAACCTGCTTATTTAATTTATCTTTTAATAAAGAAGTATTCTTTTGTACCTGTTGAGCATACGTATTATCTAAGAAAAATCTTAATAGATTTGCTGTACAAGAAGGATTAAATACTGCTTTATAAACACCTGTTAAGCATGGTTCACTGCCAAGTTGAGAAATAATCTTATTAGCGGTTTTTTCAATAAATTCTTCTTTATTTAAGGAAGTTAAATCAGTTAGTATTTTTAAATCATATCCACTTTTGGTTTCACCTTTTTCATCATTAGCAAACCCAGCAAGATAAATATAGCAATAATTACCTTTACTTGATAATTTTAATCCATATGAATTGATTAACAAAATTTCATTTGTTTCTTCTTCATATTCTGCTTCAATATTATAAATGCGATTATCTTTTAACGCTAATTCATTAGATAATTCTTTAACAAGAGCAATCTTATCATTTTCACTTGTATCCGCTAAAGATTTTGAAAACAAATTCTTTTTAAAATATTTTTCTGATCCTTTGAAGATAATACTTTCATCATCACTTGTAATAAACTCAGCATTTTCTTTAATTTTTTGAATGATAAATTTTGGTGTATCTTTATCAACTTTTTCAGTTGAAGCATATCCCATTTTTCCATTTATTACTCCTCTTGCAGTAATAACAAATGAATCTGCAACAGAATAAGAATTAAGATCATGGTTAAACAATGAAAAAGAAAATTTTTTATTTTTTACAATATAGAGTTCTAAGGCTTCAACACCTTGATTTTTTGCTTCCGCAAAGAAATTATTATAATTCATTATTTTACTTGACCTCCTCTTCCACCAACAATCATTTCACTAACTCTGATTGTTGGTTGTCCAACATCTGCAGGAATACTACCCGAGCTTGCTCCACACATACCTTGTTCACGTTTTAAATCATTTCCAACCATATCAATCTTTAAAAGGGTATCTTTTCCAGAACCAATTAATGTTGCTCCTTTTACTGGATAACTAATCTTACCATGTTCAACAATATATCCTTCATTAACTGCAAAATTAAATTCACCAGTAGCAGGATTAACACTCCCTCCACCTAGTGAACGAGCGTATAAACCAAATTCAGTATTTGCAATAATTTCTTCTGGTGTACTTTTTCCTGGAAGAATAAAGGTATTACTCATTCTTGAAGTAGGTTCATATTTATATGACTCTCTTCTTGTTGCACCATTACCTTTTTCATTCATTCTTCTTCCGTTAAAGTTATCAACTAAATAAGAATTTAAAATTCCATTCTTAATTAATAAATTTCTTTGGGTTTTATTTCCCTCATCATCAATGTTTCCTGATCCCCAAGCCCCATCAATAGTTCCATCATCTACTGCAGAAACAATATCTGATGCGATCTTAGTGCCTTTTTTACCAGAAAAAACCGATAATCCTTTACTTACTGAAGATGCTTCAAGTGAATGACCACACGCTTCGTGAAAGATAACACCACCAAAGCCATTACCAATAATAACCGGCATTCTTCCTGATGGGCATTCTTTTGCATCTAACATTGTAAGAGCAATTCGAGCAGCATCCTTTGCTTTTTCATTTAAATTAACTTCATCTAAAAAGAATTCCATACCTTTACTTGCACCTGGTCCACTTCCACCAGTTTCAATACTTCCTTCTTTTGCTGCGACCGCTAGTAAATAAGCCCGACCCCTAGATCTAATATCATGGTATTCTTTTCCTTCAGAATTAAATATAGTTACATATTTTTTATTGTAAGAAAAAGAAATTCTTGCGCGAACAATTCTAGGATCAACTCCCATCATTACATCGCTAGCTTCTTTAAGCATTGAGATAATATCTTTTTTTGGATAGGTTGTATAATCAATTTTGGGTTGATGCTTTGTTCCAACTTTTTGTTTAGTCATTGTTTCAACAAATACCTCTTGTTTTCCTTCAAAAGACTTTGCCAATGTACTTGCAAGATTTAATAATCCTTTTTTTGAAATATCATTTGTATATCCATAAACGCTTTGTAAATTTTTTAAAAGTCTTATACCAGCACCATAAGTAATTTCATCATTTGCATCCTCGACTTTGCCATTATCCATGTTAATAGATGAACTAACATTGTCTTCTAAATAGATATCAGCAAAATCACATCCGGTTTTAAGAGCAATATTTAAAACTTCTATCGCTATTTTTTTTGAAATCATTATTTTTCCCTCCTAATATTCCTTACTTTAACATATTTTGATTATTAAATAACTAAATATCTTAAAATTCTAAATATTTATTTATCCCTAGTTTAAAACTTATACCAATCTTATGTATTTCATCACATATTTATCACTAATTATAATTTGTATCATTTTTAAGTTACAATTAAAAAAATTAATATTAATCTTGAAACTAAAGTATTTTAATATTATTAAAATAAATATAAATATCTAACTTTTTAAATAATTCTTAAATGATAAATCTTTTCATATTCATTAAATTTAAATTTTCTTAAATAAACTTATCTTCTTTGCCAAAGATATTTATTACAAATTAAAAATAATAATTATGCTAAAAACTCATCATTGAGTTCTTTTCTAAAAAAATTTCATAATTAATAAAAAATTTTTATTTTTTGATTTTTTGATTAATAAATATTAGTGGTAGTAATTTATATTCATCAATTACTTTATTAAGAAAAGAAAAAATATGTATTGCAATAAATGTGGAAATCAAAACATCGCCTATTTTGGAAAAGATAAATTTAATCAATATTATTGCCGAAAATGCATTGAGTTTAATGGATTATCAGCGCAAAAAGCAATTAAAGAAAATAAAATATATACTCTATCTTTAAATTATTCTTTAAGTCCAAAACAAAATGAATTAAGTAACGCAATTAAAAAATCATTTTCAAGTAATAAAAATTGTTTAGTATACGCTGTTTGCGGTGCAGGTAAAACAGAACTTGTTTATGAAACAATTTTGTATGCTTTAAATAATCAAAAGCAGGTTGGATTTTGCGTTCCAAGAAAAGATGTTGTCATTGAACTAGAACCTAGAATAAAAGTAGCTTTTAAAGAGGCAAAAGTAATTTCTGTTTATGGAGAACATAGTGAAGTACTAACTGGAGATATAATCCTATTAACTACTCATCAATTATATCGTTATAACGATTATTTTGATCTGCTAATTATCGACGAAGCTGATGCATTTCCTTATAAAAATAATTTTGTTCTCAATCATTTTTTTAAGAAAGCAATTAAAGGAAATTATGTAATGTTAAGTGCCACTCCACTAGAACAAAATATTAAAGAAATTGTGCAAAATTGCGATACATACTTAACATTAATGACTAGATATCATAATCATCCCTTAATTGTTCCTAAAGTAATTATAAATCCATTCCTATTAAAAATGTACCTCTTTTATTACCTTTATAAATATAAAAAATCAGGTTTTCCTGTACTTATATTTGTTCCAACTATCGAAGAGGTTGAAACAATGTATAAATCAATATCAATATTCTTCAAAAAAGGTAATTATGTCCATTCCAAAAAAATCGACAGAGATAAAATAATTAACGATTTTAAAAAAGGTAAATATCAATATTTAGTTACCTCCTCAGTTTTAGAAAGAGGTGTTACCATTAAAAATCTTCAAGTAATTGTATATAAAGCTGACGATACAATTTATGATTCTAGTGCTTTAATACAAATATCTGGTAGAGTTGGAAGAAAAATTGATGCATGGAATGGACAAGTAATCTTTCTTTGTCAAAAAAACAATTCCTCAATTACTGATGCATTAATTAAAATTAAAGAAGCAAATTCCTATGTTTAATTTTTGCAAAATTTGCTTAAAAGAATTTGAATACCATGGAATTTTCAAAAAAACTTGTATTTGCAATTCATGTTTTAAGCAATTTAAAATTATCGATCAAAAAGAAAAAATTAATGGAGTCATAACTCATTTTATCTATGAATATAACTCATTCTTTAAGACTCAATTATTTCATTATAAAGGATGCTATGATTATGAACTAAGAAATATCTTCTTAGATCGGTTTAAATATGAAATAAAAATTAAATATAGTTCGTATATCATCATTCCTATTCCGTCATCAAAAAAAGATGATGAAAAACGTGGATTCAATCATGTCGAAGAAATATTCTCTTTACTCAATATCAAATTAATTAAGGCAATATATAAGAATAAAGACTTTAAGCAAAGTGATAGAAACAAACAAGAAAGATTAAAAGTTAAATACGATTTTTCAATTCAAGAAAACATTGATTTGAAAAATAAAAAAATATTAATTGTTGACGATATTTTAACAACTGGATCATCTTTAAGAAGTGCGATTGAATTAGTTAAAAGCAAAAATCCAAAAATTATTAAAGCGCTGATAATAGCAAGAAAATTAGATTAATAAATTACAATGTCAAATATTGTCGAAAAATATTTAAAAAACGCTTTTTTTGATGAACGATTTTTATACAAATTCTTACAAAATAAATAAATAATTGTTATGTAGTACATATTTGAAAGGTGGTAAATGTATGACAGGAAAAGTAAAATGGTTTGACGCAGAAAAAGGTTTTGGTTTCATCAACCGAGGTGAAGGTGAGGATATATTTGTACACTATTCTCAAATTCAAGAAGAAGGTTATCGTTCTTTAGAAGAAGGTCAAGAGGTTACTTTTGATTTAGCGGAAACCAGCCGTGGACTTCAAGCCAGAAATGTAGTAAAAATCGGGGCTTAATTTAACAATTGATTTAATCAATGTTTCAATATATTTTGATTAGGAATTAAACCATCATTTTTTAGGATTGATGATTAAAAATCAATCCTTTTTTATTTAAAAGCTTATATTAGTAATTTTATTCAATAATATATTTGCAATATATTAACAAGAAATATTGTTCATTAATAGAATTAAAACAACATTTATGTTATACTTACCTAGTCAAGAAAGGAAAACACACAATTATTTATAAACAATTTACTTATAGTGTGTCAAATGTATTATGGGAAATTTTATTGATCGTTTATTAAGAATTGATGAAAGAGCATTAAAGAAAATTGAAAAAAAGGCTAATTTAGTTCTATCCTATGAAGATGAAATGAAAGCCTTATCTGATGAAGAATTAAGAGCAAAAACACCATACTTCAAAGAATTATTAGCAAATGGAAAAACTTTAGATGATATCCTCCCTGAGGCATTCGCAGTTTGTCGTGAAGCTGATAGAAGAGTTAGAAACGAATTTCCATTTAAAGTT
>CANQDY010000051.1 GCA_947593895.1 uncultured Bacilli bacterium | reverse complement strand
TTAATGGTCGTGTTGTAACCATGAAATTATCTGCACGCGCTATTAAAACATTAAATAAAACAAATAAAAAAGCTGCTTAATTAATTTCAAAATAACTAAACTAGCTGTAAGAAATAGAATAAAAGTAAAAATTCTACAAAACTATTTCTTATAGCTTTTTATTATGAAAAAAATAATTACTTTATTATATTATTAATACTTATTACTTGATTGTAATTAAATTAATTACATTTATTTATGAATAGACATCTTTACATTGATATTTTTCTTAAGTTCTTTCGCCTTTGTAACTTTTTACTATCTATTAAGTACTATTTTTGTGATGATATTTTAAAATACAATTTCTAGTCAATAAAAATATGTATAATTAAGTTTTAATAATTTGTTTTGGTTTTATATTTATTGTATTATTTCAGATATCCGACTATTTTCATATTTATTCATATTAAAAGATTGTATTAAATACAGTACTTTTTAGTAATATATTTCTTTACAATCTTTCCTTTTATATCTTATTTAAAAATAATTAATAGTTAAAATAACAAATATAAGGATATACATCAAAATGTTAACCCACTCAAGGGCCGCTAGAGGAAAGATTTTCCCTCTTATCATGTTTCCTTCATCATCTTTCTTTAACATATACCAATTTTTTACACATGGAAGAAGCAAAAGGAAAATCATCATTGCAAAGATAATAAATCCAACAATAGAAATCCATAAAGGATAGAAAGTAAAATTATTTCTAAGCGGTAAGTATCCAATTAAAAAATAGCTAATTGAATTAATTACCATAAATGATATTGAATTTGCTAAATGAATTTTGTAATTATTCATATTCAATAAAAATAACCCAATTAAGAGAAAACTATTAAAAATTAATAGTAACGATAAGACTTTTTCTAATAAATATATTCCATCTACAAATAGAATAACAATGCTACTTATTGAACATACCCCACAAAATAAAGCTAAAACCAAACGAAATACTAAGTTTAGTTTAGGCGATCTTGATCCCATTTCATAAGGAAAATTAATCAAAAAATTATATCTATTTTTCTTTTCTTTTCCTTGATTTGTAATTAAAAGTCCAATAACTATCGAACAGATAAAAACGACAATCAAAACGATATTAATATAAATCTCTTTCATATTGCTTCAAACTTTCTATTTGTTTTTTATAGTCATCACTTTTAATAATATAAGAACCACTGACTAAAATATCTGTTCCACTTTCAATACATTTTTTACTAGTCTCAGCATTAATACCTCCATCAACTTCAATAACAAATTTCAAATTATTATTTTTTCGATAATCATATAAAAATTTAATTTTATCAAGTGATGATTCAATAAATACTTGTCCTCCAAGTCCTGGATGAACTGACATTACTAAAACTAAATCAAAACAATTTAATAAAGGTATTATTTCAATAACATCGGTTTCTGGATTAATAACAATTCCGGGATGAATATTCAAAGATCTAATGATATCTGAATAATAAATCAATGATAAATTATCTACCGCTTCATAATGAATTGAAATGTATTTTACCTTCTCATTTGCGTATTGAGGGATATAGTATTTTAAATCTTTACACATCAAATGAACATCGATAATCTTGTGACTAACTAACGAAGAAACTAAACTAATTTCATCATCAACAAAGGATTTATTATTAACAAAAACTCCATCCATTACATCAAAATGAATTAAATCACTTTGAGCTTTGATTAATTGATTACAAACAAGAGAAAGACAATCTTTTTTTACACCCAATATCGAAGGACTAATTTGTATTTTCTTCATTAGAATCGATCCTTTCTAGCAACTAATTCATTAAGTATTTGAATATAGTTATTATAATTTTCTTTATTCATTTTATTATCTTTTACAAGACTTATAATTTGACAACCCGGTTCATTTTGATGCAAACAGTTTGAATAACGACATTTATGATAATTCATATTAATAAGTGGAAAACTATTGGCCAAATCTTCTTTATAGATATTTAGTTCTAAAGATGAAAATCCTGGAGTATCACCAATAAAACCATCTTGATAAGGAAATAAGATTACTTCTTTTGTTTGGTGCTTCCCTCGACCAAGCGATTCAGAAAACTCACCAACCTTACGATTAAAATCATCATCAATAATATTAATAAGTGAGGATTTTCCTACACCGGTCTGACCCATAAAAGCAACACTTTTACCTTTTATTGATTTAAGAATTTCCTCTTTACCTTCTTTGGTAATCTTTGAATAGCAAATTACTTTTATATTTAAAAGAGAGTACATATTCTTAATTCTTATTATTTCACTATAATCTGATAAATCGGCTTTAGTCAAAACAACTAATGATTCAATATTACTAAGATTTAGTAATGTTAAAAACTTATCAAGTAAATAACTTGAAAACTCTGGTTTTTTTAAACTCATAACTACAACACCTAAATCAATATTAGCTATTTTCGGTCTAATTAACACATTCTTTCTTGGATAAACATCATTTAAAGTAAAATCACTTATTGATACTTCAACATAATCTCCAATAAAAATCTTAATTTTTTTATGTTTTAAAACTCCAAGTGGATTAACTTTTACTAATGCTTTATTTTCTAAAATTACATTGTAAACTCCACCGATTGTAGAAATCACTTTCCCTTTCATTATTTCTTACCAAATAATTTTTGGAAAAAGCTTTTTTTCTTGATAATTGAAGGATCTCTAATAATTCGATCAATATCCTTACGCATATCAAATACTGATTTATATCTGGACTGTGGATTTTTTTCGCAAGCCTTATTAATAATTTTTTCAACACATTGAGGAACTTTTGGATTAAATTTTCTTACTGATGGCATTTTATCTTTAATGTGTTTTAATGCAACAGTTACCGGTGATTCATCATCAAAAGGAACTTTTCCAGTAAGTAATTCAAAGAAAGTAATACCTAATGCATAAATATCTGATTTAATTGTCGCTGGATTTCCTTGAGAAATTTCTGGAGCTAAATAATGAACCGAACCGACAACAACTTCACTTTTTGTTACTCGAGATGCATTTTGGAAAGTCGCAATACCAAAATCGCCTAGTTTAATAGATGAATCTTGAGAAATATAAACATTTTGTGGTTTAATATCACGATGAATTACCCCATGTTGATGAGCGTGAAGAACTGCCGAACATAATTGATACATAATATCACACGCTTCTAAAACTGAAAATTTACCTCGAACATTCAATACATCTCTTAAAGTTTGTCCTTTTATTAACTCATTAACCATGTAAGGTCGCCCTTCATAAGTTCCAATATTAATAACTCGGACAATGTTTTGGTGATTTAAACTAGCCGCAGCGCGCGCTTCTCTTTCAAATCTGGTTAAATTAACCGGATTTTTCATTGTGTCTTCCTTAATGATTTTAATTGCAACTTCCTTTCTTGCGATTAAATCATCGGCCATATACACGACTGCCATACCACCTTCACCTAGTAAGGATTTTATTTTATATCTTTCATCAATAATGTCTTGTAATTTCATTATCTCTCCTCCCAAAGAGCTATTGCAATATTATCCTTTCCTCCATTGAGATTAGATAATTTTTCTAACTCTTTAACTTTCTCTTCTGTTGTCAAATCTTTCTTCAATAATATTTTTTCAATATATTCATTTTCAACCATATTATATAATCCATCAGAGCATAATATAATCTTATCAAATTTTCTTTTATAAATTGTAGTTGCAATACTGATGCTTGGATAAGTTCCAAGTGCATTCATAAGAACATGACGTTTGGGATGATATTTTTTTTCTTCCTCTGTTATTTTTCCCGTATTGTAAAGAAATTCAACATAAGTTTGATCAACACTAATTTGATGTAATTTATTATCATCAATTACATAACATCTTGAATCTCCAATATTGCACATAATTAGTGAATTACTCATTATTGCAACAAGAATTAATGTTGTTCCCATATCCGCATAATCAATTAATGAATTTCCTAAAATGTTAACCTCTTTATTAGCTTTTTTTATTGCCTTAATCATACAATGACGAAGGTGAAACAAAGAACGGAAACACTTATGTTTAGTAATTCTTTCTTTAACAATTTTCATTGCCATCGAACTTGCAGTTTCACCTTTTCTGTGACCACCCATTCCATCTAATACCATCATAAAAATAACATCATTATGAATAAATGCATCGACATTGTCTTCATTCTTCTCCCTGACTAGGCCTTTATCAGTATGAAAGTAAAACATAATTTACCTCCATTGATGCTTAGCTCTTAACTGTCCACAGGCAGCGTCGATATCAGAGCCAAATTCTTTTCTGATCGTTGTTGTTACACCTTGCTTCATCAAATAATCCATAAAGGCTTTTACTTGATCGTTATCCGCTCGTTTATAACCATTTTCGTTAACTTGATTATATGGTATTAAATTAACATAAGCATAGGTTGGTTTTATAAGTTCCACTAACTCTTTCGCGTGTTCTAATGAATCATTAACACCCTTAAGCATAATATATTCATAAGTTACTCTTCGATTCGCTAATTCAATATATTTTTTTACCGCAGGTATTAATAATTCAAGAGGATATGCCTTATTAACTTTCATTAATCTATTTCTTAATTCATTATTTGGTGCATGTAAAGATATAGCAAGATTGACTTGTAATCCCTCTTGACCATATTGAATTATCTTATCTGGAATACCGCAAGTAGAAACTGTAATATGTCTTGCTCCAATTGCAAAAGCTTTTTGATCATTAATAATTCTAATAAATTCAATTACATTATTATAATTATCAAATGGTTCACCAGTTCCCATAACAACAACATGAGTTACTCTTTGACTAGTTTCCTCTAATAAGTCATTAAGAACCAAAATTTCCCCAACCATTTCACTAACTTCAAGATTTCTTTGTTTTTTTAGCAATCCAGAAGCACAAAATGAACACCCCATATTACAACCAACTTGACTTGAAACACAGGCAACATTGCCATAATTATAACGCATTAAAACAGTTTCAACTTTTTCGCCATCTTTCATTTCTAAAAGTAATTTTATTGTTTGATCAGATGCGACTTGCTTAATATATAATTTGGGCTTTTCTAAGCAAAAATCCCTTTTTAAAATTTCTCTAAAACTTTTAGATATATCACTCATTAAGTCAAAATCAGTGACCTTTTTTTCATAAATCCAAGAAAAAAGCTGCTTAGCTCTGAATTTATTTTGATTATAACTAAGCATAAATTCTTCTAATTTTTTTAAAGTGAGACCATACAAATTAATCATGCTAATTTCCTAGTTTTCTAATTCTTGCAAAATATATTCCTTCCCCACCATACTCAAATGGAAAGATTAATTGTTCGCTAATGAGACCAAACTTTTTATGTTCTTCCAAAAATCTTCTAACTACAACAAAAGACTCTTTTTTATTTAATGTTGGAACAATGTAATCTAATTCGCCATCGTATTTAACAAAATTTGATGCTTCTTTTAAAGTATCATATTGTTCTTGAATTAAAACATCAAATTGTTCCCGATTGAAAGAAAGAAGAATTTCTGGTTTTTTTCTTATCAAGCCAAATTCACTATTTTTTGGCATTACAATAACTCGATCATTAGAGTTATCACAATGAGTACATACTAAATTAATTGGACTTTCAAATGCTTCAAAGCAACGGAATTTATATTTTGAAACAATTTTTCTAACCATCATCATATTCGCATAATCAGGAATTGCCACTTTAACTTTTCCTAAATCTTGAATTTTAATACATAATTCAATTAAGAATGATGGTTCAAAATTACCAATTGCAACAATCTTTTCACCTTGAATTATTTTTAACGATTCTAAAACTTTTTGTTCAGTTTGATCAAGAACAAAAATTTTCTTATTAATAAATAATTCTTCTTCATATAATTTCTTCTTTCCAATGTAGAAATAACTATTTGGTGTGGTATCTGACTTTTTAAAAGAAGGATGTTCAATTTTATCAACTAATAATTCGTTTGAACAAATAGAAATTGGAATGCTCTTACGACTTGAAGAAATTGTCTTAAAAGCATTTCTTGTTCCAAAATGTTTTCTAATCATATTTACAAGCCATTCAGGATAAGAGTAATTCAAACTAATTTTCTTTGAAAAGTTTTCATTGAACACTTCTGGAAAACTAGTAACATTACTTTTTAATTCTTGTAGCATTTTAATTACTGTGTTATGATCTAACTTACTTTCAAGTGCATTCAGAGATTCAATTAATTGTGATTCTATTTTCAACGAATCTCCATTTCTTGAGTACCTTAAAAACGCTAAAGAAATGATTAAATAATCAAGTTCACTTTCATTTATGGCAATGCCTTTTAGGTAATGTTTGATCTCCCAAGCTAAAAAATAATATCGATTAACAATTGCTTTTAAAGCATCTTTTATTGGATCAATGGAATTTGTATCAACTTCTAAAACATCAACTTTTTTATTGATGACATGACTAAATGAGATTTCACCACTTTTTAATTTATTTAGAAGGTCATAACAATAGTTTAGTATGTTCATTTCTAATCTCCTATTCCCTTTTCAATTCATCTTTTAAATCAGAAGAAATTATATCATTTTCAAAATCTTGAAAAATATTTCCAGTATAAATTTCACTTTCGTCATATTCTTTATTTTGATCATATTCTTCGTCTTCACTTTCATTTTGAGAAGTTAAATAACGAGGATAATCTTCATTAACGCTTAAATAGGTATTCTCTTTTTTGAAATAGTCAAAATAGACAAAGGTATGTAAAGAATACTCTTTACTACTTTGAATTAATAAATCTGCTAAAAGATCTTGGTGTTTCTTTAAACTCTCATCCATTTCAACCTTAATTAGCAAATTAATCGAAGTTTGCTCATGCCCCTTGTAATAGACAAATGAATCAAAACTGGAGAACACAATATCTTCTTCAGAAACATTCAAAACCCTACTAACTTGGGAATGAATTTTGCTGTTTAATTCACCAACTAAATATAAGTCTAATCCAGTATAAGATATAATAACCATCAGAAAACACCTTCCTTTATTTCTATTATACATTAATTTAATTATATTTTAAATTAATATTCACTTTCTGGGTCAACGTTTATCTTAATTTCTAAGTTTTTTCTTCGATTCACTGTATCAATCAACTCATGAATCATATCATTAATATCTTCACGTTTTTTATATTTGATGGAAATCTTTCTTTGAAATCGCCCATTTATTTTTGATAAAAAAGGCTCACTTGGTCCAATAATTTCAACTTTTTTATCAGCGCTTTTTGATACTAAATAACTTTTAATAAAAAAGCTCGAATCAATTAATTCATCCTCATTTTTTGATAATAATGTCACAATAATTAAATATACATATGGTGGATTTTGACTCAATTTACGATATCTCATTTCTTCATTAAAAAAGCGATTATAATCTTGGATTGAACTATCATAAATTACATAATTATTTGGCAAATATGTTTGAATTATTGCCTCACCATTTTTTTGCAATCTGCCCGTCCTTCCAATTGCTTGAGTAATTAAATTAAAAGTACGTTCTGCAGATTTGTAAGAAGGAATGTTTAATCCTAGATCCGCCAAAACTACTCCCATTAAAGTGACATTCTTAAAGTCATGACCTTTTGCAATCATTTGAGTACCAATTAAAATATCTAAATCATGATTCTCAAAACGTTCTAAAGTATCCTTTATTTGATTTTTCAAACTTGCTAAATCAGAATCTAATCTTCCAACTTTTGCATCTGGATATAATCTTTTAACTTCTTCTTCAACTTTTTCACTACCAAAACCAATTCGATAAAATTTTTGATTATCACATTTAGGACAACTTTTTTTCATTAAAGAAACATAGCCACAATGATGGCATTTTAACATATCAATGTTTTGATGATAGGTAAGTACCATATTACATTCTGGGCACTTTAAAACCGTATGGCATTTGCTACATTGAACAAATGTAGCATATCCTCTTTTATTGATTAGAAGCATAATTTGCTCCTTATTATTTAATCTTTCTTTAATTTTCTCTCTTAAAATCTTTGAAAGAATCACTGAATCATTATCAATATTAGAATAATCAAGCATATTTACTATCATCGTTTTTGGAAGAAGGTTATTATTAAATCTCTTTGTCAAAGTTAATTGATGATAAATTCCTTTCAATGCACGAGTTTTAGTTTCTAAACTTGGAGTCGCACTTCCTAAAATAATTTTACAATGGTGAAACTCCTGTCTAAACAATGCCACTTTCAATGCGTGATAAAATGGTTCTACATCTTGCTTATAAGTTTCAACATGTTCCTCATCAATAATGATTAAACCAATATTATTTAATGGTGCAAAAATAGCACTTCTTGCTCCTACAACTACATTAACTTTATTTTGGCTTATTCTTCGATACTCATCATATTTTTCACCCGAGGTTAACCCAGAATGAAGAATTGCTATATTATCAAATCTTTGCTTAAATCTTTTAACCATCTGGTGAGTTAAGGAAATCTCTGGAACAAGCATTAAAACACTTTTACCTTGATTGATAAAATATCTTGCCACTTGAAGATAA
>CANQDY010000050.1 GCA_947593895.1 uncultured Bacilli bacterium | reverse complement strand
GTTATCGTATTTTAAAATGTCATTGGTGTTTTTTCTTTTTGACTTACTTAAATACAATTCCTTTATAATAAAAAAATCAACCTTATCGGTTGATTATTTTCTTGATTAATAAGATTTTCTACGAGCCATTTCCGATTTCATTTTTCTTTTTAGTCCTGGCTTTAAATAAAATTCGCGTTTTCTAGCTTCTGTTAGGGTACCAGCTTTATTAACTTGTCTTTTGAATCTTCTTAATGCATCATCAATTGATTCATTTTCACGAACTACTGTTTTTGGCATTTATTTCACCCCTTTTGAAGCTTTTTGCTTCGACCATTTATGATTATAGATAATGAAATATTCAAAATCAACAATTATTTTAAATTTCGCCATATTTTCTCTATTTATTCTTATAAACATGATTTTAGAATGTCTAATATAATACCAATCAAGTTCATTTTAATAATTTAATAATTGACTATAAATTTTTAACTATTTCATTTATAATGAGAAAGGTGAAAAATAAATTATGAATTACTTACCTTTGAATGTTCAAAGTGGATATAGCATTTTGCAGAGTGCGTTGAAAATTGAGGATATTATATATAATTCTTACTCTAACGGGCTAAAATATGCCTCATGTTGTGATGATAATATGTATTCACTACCAATTCTTAATGCACAATGTAAGAAAAAACAAATAACACCAATTTTTGGTATTAATATTGACCTAAAAGTTGACTATCTAAATTCTCCACTTAAAATTTGTTTATTTATAAAAAATGATACTGGTTATTATTCACTATGCAAAATAATTAATTCAGATCGTTCATTAAAAAAAGTAATATCAAATGCTGATGGACTAATATTAATTATTCCAACAATATCAAATGAAGAATTATCATACTATCTGATTAGTGATGAAAATGGTTTTACTCACCATATTTTAGAATTAAGCAAACACTTTGAGGATACTTATTTTGGTGTCGAATATTATCAGAAAAGCAACAAAGAATTTGTTAACCATTATAGAGAATTTGCCAGTAAACATAATTTTTTAACTGTATGCTTTCCAAAACATCGCTATGTAAATAAAGGCGACGCTTTAAGTCTTGAAATTTTAAGTGCAATAAAAAACGATAGTAAGATTGATACAAAAGATGAAATTAATGGTCCATATTATTTTTTAAAGGAACATGCGATTAATACCTTATATACTAAGGATGAAATCCAAAATACGTTTAAAATTGCTAAATCAATATCTTTTTCACTTTCATCAAAACGTGGTTCACTACTCCAATACCCCTATCAATCTGATTTATCTAGCAAGAAATTTCTCTATTTTTTGTGCAATCAAAATGCTAAAAAATTACAAATTCAATTAAATGAAAATTATATAAATCGTCTTGAATATGAAATTGACATTATTGATAAGATGGGATTTTGTTCATATTTTTTAATTGTCCAGGATTATGTAAATTACGCTAAAGACCATCAAATTCCAATTGGCCCAGGTAGAGGAAGTGCTGCTGGTTCACTAGTTTCTTATCTTTTAGGAATCACTGACGTAGATCCATTAAAATATAATCTATTATTTGAGAGATTTTTAAATCCGGAACGTGTATCTATGCCTGATATTGATATTGATATTGCTGATTATGCTAGACAAGATGTCATTGACTACATTTATAAAAAATATGGTCATAATAAAATGTCTTATATAATTACCTTTCAAACAATTGGTGCTAAACAAAGTATTAGAGATATTGGAAGAGTTTTTTCAATTAACAGTGATGACATTAATACAATTTGTAATGCAATTAAAGGAACAAATATTTCATTAAAAGAATCATTACAAACATCAAGTGCATTAATGGATTTGTACAAGGATAGTTATTTTAACAAAATTATTAATTTAGCAATGAAAATTGAAGGATTACCACGTCAAGAATCAATACATGCTGCAGGTATTATTCTAAATCAAGATGATTTAAATAATGTTCTACCTCTTAATATACATAGTGATGGAAAATATATATCACAATTTGAATCAATATATTTAGAAGAACTTGGTTTTTTAAAAATGGATTTACTTGGATTAAGAAATCTAACATTGATTACTTCAATCGAAAATGATATTAAAAAAGTATATCCAAGTTTTTCATTAAAGAAAATATCTTTTACGGATCAAAGAACTTTTGATGTTTTAAAAGCAGGTTTAACTCAAGGAATATTCCAATTAGAAAGTGAAGGAATTACAAATGCTTTAAAAACAATTAATGTTTCTTCTTTCAATGATTTAGTCGATTTACTCGCTTTATATCGTCCCGGTCCAATGGATAATATAAATTTTTACGCAAAAAGAAAGAATAACCAAGAAAAAATTGACTATATTCACCCTTCAATAAAGGACATACTTAAAACAACATATGGTATTATTATTTATCAAGAACAGATCATGCAAATTGTTCAAAGAGTAAGTAACTTCTCCTTAAGTCAGGCCGATTTATTTAGAAGAGCAATATCAAAAAAGGACGCATCAAAATTTGAGGAATTAAAAAAATCATTTATTGATGGTGCGCTCAATAATCACTATACTATTGAAGAAGCAGAAAAAATTTTTTCTATAATTGATAAATTTGCTAATTATGGATTTAATAAATCTCACTCTGTTTCCTATGCAATTATCACATATCAATTAGCATATCTGAAAAGTAATTATCCAAGTTATTTTCTTGCAACAATGCTAACTTATTTAACTGGTAGTGAGAACAAATATGCTAAATTTATGAGAGATATTAATTTATTTCAAATTAAACTTCTTTTACCAAATATTAACTATTCTAAGATGAATTATCAAGTTGTTAATAACAATATTCTTCTACCATTTACTTCAATTAAAGGGCTTCCTGTCAATCTTGCTGAAGCTCTTATTTATGAGCGAAACTTAAATGGAAAATATTTATCTCTTGAAAATTTTTATTCAAGAACAATGCCTTATGGCTTTAATGAATCACATTATTTTATTTTAATTAATTCTGGCGCTCTTGATTTATTTAACTATAACCGAGTACAACTAAGAAAATCACTTAATGCATTTATTCAATATGCATCGATGCCAATTGAATCAATTAGTCTATTTAGCGATAGTTTTAAGCCAGTAATAAAAAAATATCCAGTTGACCGACAATATGATTTAGAGCAAGAATACAGCGCTCTTGGAATTATCATATCTGGTTCACTATTTGAAAAATACTCTAATTTTATTAATCATCACATGATAAAATCAATTTTCTACCTATCATCTTCTAGGCAAAATGTTAATATCGGAGTTGTTATTAATAAAGTTAAGGAAATAACAACAAAGAATAAAAATAAAATGGCAATTGTTTATGGATTTGATGATTCTCAAGATATTGAAATTGTCGTATTTAACAAACTCTACGAACAATGTAGAAATTTATTAATTGAAAAAAACATTGTCTTAGTTAATGGTAATTTCAAGCAAAATGAATATGGCCTGAGTTTTATTGCAAACAATATAATTAAAATGGAGGAAAATGATAAATGAAACTATATGTAATCGACGGAAATTCCCTACTTTTTAGAGCGTATTTTGCTACATCTTTTACTGGAAATATCATGCGAACAAAGGATGGTTTTCCTACCAATGCAATATTTGGATTTAGCAATATGATTAGCAAAATCCTTTCATCATTAGAAGATGATGATCGAATTATTGTTTGTTTTGACACAGGTCATAAGACATTCCGTCATAAAGAATATCCAGAATATAAAGCGCAAAGAAAAGAAACTGATCAAGATTTAATTTTACAAATCCCCCTTGCTAGAGTTTTACTAAAAGCAATGGGAGTATTCTATTACGAACAAGATGGATATGAGGCTGATGATATCGCTGGTTCAGTTGCCAAATATGCTTCAAGTAATAATATAAAAACTTATTGTTTCACAAGTGATAAAGACTATCTTCAATTAATCGATGATAATATTCATATTAAAATGATTAAAAAAGGATTAAATGATATCGAAGAAATTGATCGTCAGAAATTGTTTGATAAAATGGGATTAACTCCAGATCAGATTAAAGACTATAAAGGACTGATGGGAGATCCAAGTGATAATCTTAAAGGAATACCTGGTGTTGGTGAAAAAACTGCAATCAAGTTATTAACTCAATACAATACTTTAGAAAATATAATTGAGGAAATGAAATTACAAAACTCAATGTTAGCTCAAAAAATATGTGAAAATGCCTCTCAAGGAATAATGTGTAAACATCTTGCAACAATTATTACTGATATGAAATTTTCATTTACTCTAGATGACTTAAAATATAGAGGTTACGATTATAATGAATTATCGAATTTTTATACAAAATATGAATGTTTTTCACTTTTGAAAAAATTAAAACCTACTGATAAGCAAAGAAATTATGCAAGCGAAAAAGCGATTACTCTTGATGTTATAGAAGTAGATAAGTTTAAAGATATACCTAATCCAAAGTTCTTTATTCTTGATTGTGATAATTCCAACTATCATCATTGCCTTATTAATGGCATTTATTTTTCAGATCACGGAAACTGTTATTTCTTTAATCAATCGAGATTTAATGATTCAGATTTTATCTCTTTTATGGAAAATAAAAATAAAGAAAAATACACCTATGATTTTAAAAGAGTTAAAGTCGCATTAAGTCGATTTAATATCAATGTACAAGGATTAAAATTTGATCTTTTTTTAGCGGCTTATTTAATCAACCCTTCACTAAGTAATGATCCAATTAGTATCTATGGTTACTTTGGAATAAATCTTCTATTGAAGAATGATTTTTCACTTCTTGAAGACAATTACTTTGATAAAATGGCCTATTATCTTGAAAAATTATATCCAAATATTGAAAAAAAACTTAGTGAAATTGATAACACTGAATTATTCTATGAAATTGAAATCCCATTATGTAACATTCTATCGGAAATGGAAATTGAAGGATTTCCACTTAATGAAAAAGTTTTAAAGTCAATCAATGGTGAATATCAGCATAAACTAGATGAAATTCAAGAAAAAATTTATGATTATGCCGGATATGAATTTAACATCGCTTCTCCAAAGCAAGTTGCAAATCTATTGTTTAATATTTTTAAATTACCTTCAAATAAAAAAGAATCAACATCAATTGAAGTATTAAACTATCTAAAAGATCAACATCCTGTCGTACCCCTTTTAATAGAACATCGAAAATATTCTAAAATTATTTCAACATATACTCAAGGTTTACTAAATTATCTTTTTCCTGATAAAAAGATTCATACCATTTTTAATCAAGCATTAACGCAAACAGGTAGATTATCATCAAGTGATCCAAATTTACAAAATATTTCTACTAGAAACGAAGAAGGAAAGGCAGTAAGAAAAGCTTTCTTCTATGATGATGATGAGAATTATTTATTAAGTTTAGACTATTCACAAGTTGAGTTAAGAGTTCTCTCTGCAATGTGCCATTGTGATGAATTAATTAAAATATTCAATGAAAATGGCGATATTCATAGTGCTACAGCGATGAAAGTATTTAATGTAACTAAAGAGCAATTGACACCAGAATTAAGAAGAAAAGCAAAAGCAATAAACTTCGGTATTGTCTATGGAATTAGCGATTGGGGATTAAGTGAGCAAATATCAACAAGTGCCAAAGAAGCAAAAGAGATAATTACTTCATTCTATGAACATTACCCTGAAATCAAAAACTATTTTAATGAAGTAATTGAAAAATCAAAACAAAATGGTTATTGCACTACTTTATATAAACGTAGAAGACCAATTCCTGAGTTATTAAGTGACAATTTTCAAACTCGCGAATTTGGAAAACGTGTAGCAATGAATGCTCCAATACAAGGTACTGCCGCAGATATTATGAAAATATGTATGATCAAAGTAGACAAATTTCTTAAAGAAAATAATTATAAAACCAAAATTATATTACAAATTCACGATGAATTGATATTTAAAGTACCAAAAGAAGAAAAAGACTTTATACCAAATATATTAAAAAATATTATGGAAAATTGCGTAGACAATTTAGGTGTCAAACTTGTGGTCGATGGCTCACTTGCCAAGACTTGGTACGAATGTAAATAGAGGTATATATTATGCCAGAATTACCAGAAGTAGAAACAGTAAAAAGAGTTTTAGAAAAAAAATACATTAATCGTATTATTATTAAGATTGATATCTTATATCCAAAAATGATCAAGACAAATCTTGATGAATTTGTTAATACTCTTACCGGTGCAAAAATTATTTCAATTGGAAGAAAAGGTAAATATCTTTTTATCAACTTTTCTAACCAATATTCAATTATTTCTCATTTAAGAATGGAAGGAAAATATATTCAAAAAAATATAGATGAAGAAAATACTCCCTATTCAAGAGTGGTATTTTATTTGGATAATGGCATTAAAATTTGTTACGATGATTCACGTTGTTTTGGAATTATGTATTTAGAAAAAACCTCTGAAATTTTCTTAAATAAAGAAATTAAAAAACTTGGTCCAGAGCCATTTGATATTACTGATCCAAATTATCTTTATAATCATTTTCATTGCTCAAAGAATGAAATCAAAGCTTGTTTACTCAATCAATCAATTATGTGTGGACTTGGTAATATTTATTGTGATGAAGTTTTATTTAAAGCAAAAATTAATCCATATAAAAAAGGAAAAGACATCACTCTTAAAGAATGTAATGATATTTTAAAATATTCAATTGAAACACTTAATCAGGCGATAAGATTAGGTGGATCTACTGTATCAAGTTATCATCCAGAAAAAGGCGTCGATGGGCGTTTTCAAAATGAATTATTAGTCTACGGCAAAGTAAATCATCATTGTCCAAAATGCAATTCTATTTTACGAAAAGATCGTTTAAAAGGAAGAGGAACAACATATTGTCCAAAATGCCAAAATGTAGCAATTTCTGTTGGATTAACTGGAAAAATTGCTACTGGAAAATCTTTAGTTTTAAAAATTTTGATGAATTATGGAGCAAAAGTGTTTTCCTGTGATGATGAAGTTAACAAACTCTATCAAGAAATTGATTTTCAAAAAAAAATTATCAATTTATTTGGTGAAGCAGTATTAAATGATAATTTAAAAATATCTAAAGCATATATCAGAAATATTGTCGACAATAATATTGTGCTTAAAAAAAAGTTAGAATCTTTAATTCACCCTATTATTAAAGAAAGAATTTTAAATTTTCTTCAAAAAAATAAGAATGAAAAACTTTTAGTGGTGGAAGTACCTTTATTATTTGAAGCAAGACTTTCTTCTATTTTCGATTATATTATCGGAGTTACCTGTTCACTATCAGGACAAATTAGTCATCTAAAACAAAGAAAATGCAGCAATATTGAGCAAAGTTTACAAATAAATCAAACAAGTAAATTTGATCAATATGCAAATAAATGTGATTTCTTAATCAATAATGATGGAACATATAAAGAGTTAGAGGAGCAAGTGAATAATATATATCAAAAAATCATTAATTCATAGTCAATTACAAATTCTGCATTTTTATTTGCAAGTAAAGAAAAGTATTTAGCATAAAATAAGATTACTTTTTTGTCATTTTTATCTTTTATTTTATAAGTAATTTGATATTTATTACATAATATCTTAGTCAAATCACTTATTTCATTATACTTATGATAATCACTTTCAACGCATGTAATAAGAAGTTGAATTTGATTAATTTTCTCTTTTTTTGCATTTAAGTCTTGATATGAAAACGATAAATATAAAAAAAATATTGTTAAAGATAACGATAATAACACTTTCTTGATCATATTAATCCCTCACATAATATAACAAGCATTAAAATATAGATGAAATATTGATAATAATATTCTAAGGATCGGGTCTTGATTTTGAAATAATAGTTTTTAATAACCTCCTCCTTTTTAAATACATTTAGATAACATATTCGATATATTTCTGTTATTATATATTGCATTTTTCTTGAACAATTTAATTCAATAATTTTTTGACTGATTATTGCTTCGTAAATTCTGGAATACACCTGACACTTTTTTGAATCTTGATATTTATCAATCGTTGTTTCAAGAGCTTTCATTGGCCTTAAATAAGCTAATTTTTCATAAAATTCAATGTAAAACTTGTCAGTTGTACTTAAAAAAATATTGCCTTGTTTATTAAAAATCAGAGTTAATAATGTTATAAAATTTGTTGTAAAAAGCATGTATGATAAACTAATTCGGTGGTTTAATGATGGAAAAAAAGCATATATAATCCATGTAAAAATATTCATTAGTAAATTTTCAACTAATATTTTTAAATCATCAACTTTAAATTCTATTAATTTCGCATCAATCAAATGATTAATTTGTGTTTTGTTTGTACACAACTTTAATTCATCGTAGAATTCTTTTTCTTTTTTTCGTTCAGTCCTATTTTTTAAATAATCACAATACTCATCATATGGCAAATCTTTGTTATCAAATGTCATTTTTAACTTATCTTTTCGTTCAATATATATTTGATTTACCATCTTTAATTTTAATAGTTTATGATAAAATTCTTGATTTTGCTGATGTAATAAAACAAAAACAATTAATGATTGAAGAATTATAAGAGAAATATAACTCTTATTAATAATATTAAATAATGCTGTAACTATAATAACTAATAGAATTAATATTGTCTTGCTCATTGACTCCAACCTCCTTAATTATTTTTTTAGTTATAAAATAATATTGATATAAAACTTCAATTTGACAAGATGTTTGATTGTAGTTATATTCAATTTTTTTCAATGTAAGATTATCTAGGGAAGCAAAATAATATTTTATTTTTTTGACAACA
>CANQDY010000049.1 GCA_947593895.1 uncultured Bacilli bacterium | reverse complement strand
TCAATCAAAAGGAAATAATCAAATTGTCTTTTTGTCAATATCTTTCTTCCGTTGCAATAACTTTGTCACTTAACAGATTTTATATAGGCGTTAAAAATAATATATTATTTTTTAAAAAATATGTTATTATTGTTATATAAAAAGATAAGGGAGATAGAAATGAAAAAAACAAAATTATTGTTATTGTCTTTGATAATGGTTACATCTTTATTTTCATGTAACAAAAAGACAAATAAGAATCCTGTTGGTGATGATCCAGGTGATTTAGTAGTTGCTTGGTCTGAAGGCAGAGCTTATATTGATGAATCAAAGTTGAGTGGAGAAGTTTCGGATACAACAAAAGTCAGAATCCATTATACTAGAACTTCCTCAGATTATGTTAATTGGGATGTTTGGTCTTGGCAAACTCTTCCAACAAGTCTTAATGGCGAGGCATATTCATTTTCATATTATGATGCATATGGAGTAATTTGCGATATTCCAGTAGCAAGTGATACACAACAAATTGGTTTTATCATCCGTCGTGGAGGGGACTCTTGGTTAGAGAAAGATATCGAAAAGGATCGTTTAATCGACATTCCAGCAACAACTAGTGATGGTATTTATGATATCTATGTTGGTCAAGGAAAAGAAATGTTCTTTGAATCAAGAGAAGATATGGGAAAAGAAATGATTTTAAAATCTTACTTGACCAAAAATACGACTGATGATGGTAATTTTATTGCAACAGTTGAACTTTCTTGCGAAATTGCAAACGTGGATTCATCAAAACTTAAATTATTTGAAGGCGATGTTGAAATTACTGATTGCACATTTGAAGCAATTAAACAAAGGAAAATGATCAATATTACTTTCCCAACGGGATTTACTTTTGATTTTGATAAGGAATACAAAGTAAAATATACATTCAGTGATGATAATATCGGTGAATCAAATTTAATTTTATATAACTACTATAGTACTGCTGCTTTTAATGAAATGTATAATTATGATGGTGATGATTTAGGGGTAACCTTTAACGATTTAAAAACTACTACAACCTTTAAATTATGGGCACCAATTTCAAGCGATGTCAAATTAAACATATATGAATCAGGTACCTATTCTTCAACTAACAAACCAACAAAAACAATTAATATGGTTAAAGGTGAAAAGGGAGTTTGGTCAGTACAAGTTGATGAATATTTGCATGGCAAATATTATACATATACGGTAACAAACAAGAATTTACCAACAGAGGTTGTTGATCCATACGCTAAATCATGTGGAATTAATGGTCAGATTGGTATGATTGTTGACTTTGATGTAATTAATAATGAATTAAAATGGGATGAAGTAAAACGACCTTCACTAGAATATTATAATAGTAATGTCGATGCTTCAATTTATGAAATTCACATACGTGATATGACAATTGATTCAACTTCCGGAGTAAGTGAAGCTAATCGTGGAAAATTCTTAGGATTAGCAGAAGAAGGAACTACATATACTTCAAAAAATGTGACCGTCAAAACTGGTTTAGACCATATTAAAGAATTGGGTGTAAGTCATGTTCAAATTCAACCATTCTATGATTTTGCAAGTATTGATGAATCAAATTCAGATGGATATAACTGGGGTTATGATCCATTAAACTATAATTGTTTGGAAGGTTCATATTCTTCTGATCCAACTAATGGATTAACTAGAATTAAAGAATTTAAAACAATGGTTAAAGCAATGTTGAAAAATAACATTCAGGTTAATATGGATGTTGTTTATAATCATACTGCTGGAAGTGATAATACCAACTTTGAAAAAATTGTTCCTGGTTACTATCATCGCTTAGATAATTCATTTGGTTATTCTAACGGATCAGGGTGTGGAAATGAGATGGCTAGTGAAAACTACATGTATCGTAAGTTTATCGTTGATTCATGTAAATTCTGGATGAGTGAATATAAGTTATCTGGATATCGTTTCGATTTAATGGGATTAGTCGATATTGATACTATGTCAGAAGTTTATAAAGAATGTTCAAAAATTTATGATAAAGTAATGATTTATGGTGAGCCATGGACTGGTGGAACTTCAACACTTTCTACAAGTTTACAAACAACTCAAAATACTATCGAAAGAATTGATGGTATTGTTGCGGCATTTAACGATAAGATTAGAAATAGTGTAAAAGGTGATAATAATCCTTCCCTTGGCTGGGTTCAGAATGGTGGATCAATTACTGCTTCTTCTAATTCGATTAAAAATGGTTTAAAGGGTACATTCTTTAATAATAGTAAGATTGATCCAAACAGTGTCATTAACTATGTATCTTGTCATGATAACTACACATTATTTGATCAGTTAGATAAAACTTTAGGTAAAGATCGGGTTTTAATTGATGCCTATAAACAATGTGAAGCATTTGTTTTTACTGGACAAGGAATTACTTTCATTCAAGAAGGTGAAGATTTTTTAAGAACAAAGAGCGCAGGTGTTGGCGATCAAGTTCATAACTCTTATAATGCCGGAGATAAAGTTAATAAGATGGATTATAATTTGAAAATTACAAATAACGAGATGTTTAATTATGTCAGAGATTTAATTAAGATGAGAATCAATAATCCATTATTAAGACTTGGATCAAGAGATAAGATTAACGAACAAATGAAATTTATCCCTTCAACAGATGGAACTCTTATTGCATTCAAAGTAACTAATGAAAATGAAGAATTATTTGTTATTCATTCATTAAATAAAATTGATAACTATGATCTGGGTGGAAATTATAAAGTTGTTCTTGATGGAAATGGATTATCTTCATCAACTTCAACAGTTAGTTCATTAAATCTTAAAGCAAACTCAAGTATTGTCTTAAAAAAAGCATAATATAGAATAATTTAAGGAGGAAACTAATTTAATGTTAGGCCTCCTTTTTTGGTGATAGTATGATAATCGAAAAAATTGTGTTTCATTAATAAGTTTAATTTTAAATATAATGTGATCAAATTATTTTAAAAAATAATATGGAAGTAACTTAATTTTTTTGCTTGTAAATAAAAGGTAACGATACTTTTGATAAAAAACAATTAAAAGAATGATTTTTTATCATGAAGATAAGACGATAATCGTATTACTTTGTTTTGCATGAAAAAGCGATTGGAAGTGCTTTAAGAAGCCTCTCTGATGTTATTTTAAATTATAATAGAGTATTTATTATAATAATTTTTGAAACAACAAGCGATTTTGTAAATTTAACAAACCATACTTTTTTTTATTTTTGAAATCTTTTTCAATTAATAATCAAAATACTTTATTTAATTGGTAATTATATTAATAGTGATGTTTTATTAAGAAAATTAATGGTTATAATTATTATTTCTTACTAGATAAGGAATATATAATGCCTTAATTACATTTATAAAATATAATTAAAGTAAAATTAAACTTAATTTATATAAGTTTTTACTTGTATTGTTTTGTACAAATTAAAAAAGAATTTTATAATAGATGAAATTAATTATTCTTTATTATTGTTTATACTGCTATTTTTATTCTGAGGAATACATAAAAAGCTAAATGATGTTTTAATTTTAGAAAATTCTTATTATTAAGTAATATGGATTCATTTTAATTATAATTATATAAGTAAAATTATATGTTTTAAGGTTATAATTATTGTATTATATAAGTAATAAATGAGTGAAAATGTATGAAAAAGTATGATTTTGAATTAACTATGAATACTCGTGATTTAGGGGGTTATAAAACCAAATATCACCGAAAAACCAAATACTTACGTTTCATTAGAAGTGATGCTTTAACTTATATTACTGAAAATGAAAAAAATTTTTTAATTGATAATAATGTTACTTTAGTTATCGATTTTAGAACTCCTAATGTAGTTAATAAAATTCCCTCGCCATTTGTAAATGATAAACGTTTTGAATATTACAATTATCCTTTAGTGGAAGGTTCGGGAATTCCTTTAAATGATAACAATGCAAGTGAATTATACTTTAAAATGATTCACAATTATTCAACTTACAATGAAGTATTTAATCTCATTGCAAATAGTAAAAAAAATGTAATTTTTAATTGTACAGCTGGAAAAGATCGAACTGGTATTTTTGCTTGTCTGTTACTTCTTTTGGCGGGAGTTAGCAAAAAAGATATTTTAAATGATTATGAAATTTCCACAAAGTTTATTTATTCTTCAATTAATAAGATCCGAATGCACAATGAAAACTTTCCAAAGGATTTAGGTGTATCAAAGAGATTATATTTAGAAAACTTTTTAAAAATGTTTTTTGATGAATATAAGTCGATTGAAAATTATTTAACTATAATTGGATTAAGTCAAAAAACAATAAAAAAAATAAGAAATAAGTTGATTGGAGATGATTATGATGAGTAGACCTTTAGCGGACTTAATTCGTCCGGAAAATCTTGATGAAATGGTGGGACAATCTCACTTATTAGACAAAGGTGCACCATTAAGGAGGCTTATTGAATCATCAAATATTCCAAATATGATTTTTTATGGACCAAGTGGAACTGGTAAAACAACTTTAGCCCGAATTATTGCCAAAATGACTGATAAAACTTTATATAAAATGAACGCGACTACTGCATCATCAAATGATATAAAAGATGTCATTAATAAAATTGGTACTTTAGAAAATCAAAAAGGAATCCTTTTATATCTTGATGAAATTCAATATTTTACTAAAAAGCAACAACAATTACTTCTTGAGTATATTGAAAATGGCGATATCACATTAATTGCTTCAACAACAGAAAATCCATACTTTTATGTTTATAATGCTTTGATTTCTCGTTCTACTATTTTTGAATTTAAACCAATTAGAAATGAAGAAATTGAAAAAGCATTAAAAAGAGGAATTTTATTACTTGAAAAGCAAACTAATCAAAAAATTGATGTAGAGAAAGGAGTATTAAAATATTTATCAACCATCTGTGGTGGTGATTGCCGTAAGGCTATTAACTCATTAGAAATTATGATGAATATTGTTAATCATTATCATCAAACTTATTTCTTCACTATGAATGAAGCAAAACAAATTGGGCAAAGAAGTGCGATGAGATATGATAAAGATGGCGATGAACATTATGATATATTATCAGCTTTTCAAAAATCAATTCGGGGATCAGATCCTGATGCTGGAGTTTTCTATTTAGCTAAATTAATTGAGGCTGGTGATATAATTTCACCTTGTAGAAGATTACTTGTTATTGCTTCAGAGGATATTGGGTTAAGCTATCCTCAAGCAAGTATAATTGTTAAATCTCTTGTTGATTCTGCATTACAACTTGGTTTGCCTGAAGCAAGAATTCCTTTAGCGGAAGCGGTTATTTTCCTAGCAACTTGTCCAAAATCTAATTCAGCGATTAACGCAATTGATAAGGCTTTAGATGTCGTTAAACAAGGAAAAGGTGCGAAGATTCCTAATAATTTATTAGATACGCATTATAATGGAAGTCAAAATCTAGGTCATGGTGAAGGTTATTTATATTCTCATAATTATCCTCATCATTATGTTAAACAGCAGTTTTTACCTGATGATTTAGTTAATGAAACCTTTTATGAATATCAAGATAACAAGATTGAACAAAATGCAAAGAAATATTGGGATGAGATAAAAAAATAATGTGAACCTGATTACTAACTTATTTTTTAATTATTAAAATTTTATATTTTAATAAAAAGATGATTATTTATTGATTTAGTGCTAAACTATTTATGAAAGAAGGTTTTAATTATGGTTAAAGTAGATCTTATCAGTGGTTTTCTTGGCGCTGGAAAAACAACATTAATAAAAAAATTATTTCAAAGTTCATTAAAAGATGAAAAGGTAGTTATTATAGAAAACGAATTTGGTGAAATTGGAATTGATGGTTCATTTTTAAAAGATTCTGGAGTTCAGATTAAAGAAATTAATTCTGGATGTATCTGTTGCTCTTTAGTGGGTGATTTTGCCTTATCAATGAAAGAAGTAATTAATAAATTTCATCCGGATAGAATTATTATTGAGCCATCTGGAGTCGGAAAACTTTCAGACATCATCAGAGCGATTGACAATGTTGATGAAGATTTGTTTTTGAATATACTTTGTTGTGTAGTTGACGCAAAGAAAGTTAAATTACAACTTCGTAACTTTGGTGAATTTCTTCACAATCAAATTGAATATGCAAAGACTATAGTCATTTCTAAAGTCGATATGGTAGAAGAGGATAAATTACAAGAGAGCGTTGACTTAGTTAAAGAAATCAATGATAGAGCTAATGTAATATCAACAAATATTGAAGAATTGGATGCCAATAATTTATTAAAAGTACTTGAAGAAAGTAATTCTCTAAAAGATATGATGATTGATGAAATTGAGGAAGAACATGAATGTTGTCATAAAAATCATCATCACGACGAAGATGATGAGCATGAATGTTGTCATAAACACCATCACCATGAGAAAGATGAAGAACATGAATGTTGTCACGAACATCATCACCATGATCACGATGCTG
The DNA here is from genome assembly GCA_947593895.1 of uncultured Bacilli bacterium. GTDB lineage: Bacteria > Bacillota_I > Bacilli_A > RFN20 > CAG-449 > UBA3210. The sequence goes on along the minus strand of CANQDY010000049.1, from coordinate 2,359 downwards.
ATGAAGTATTTAGTTCTTGGGGAATGGAAACAGTTAAATCAATTTCTAAAGAAAAACTTATTGAATTTCTTGAATTCTTAAAAACTGATGATAATATTGGAATTATCTTAAGAAGTAAAGGAATTCTAAAATCAAAAAATAGTAATCAATGGCTTTATTTTGATTATGTTGATGGTGATTATGATATTCGTGAAGGAAATCCTGATTATACGGGAAGAATTGTTGTAATTGGATCAAAAATTAACGAGCATTTAATTATGGAAAAATTTATAGAGAAAGCAAATTAGTATGAAAAATATACCAGTATTTTTTATTGATGGATTTTTAGATTCAGGTAAGACAACTTTTATTATCGATGTTATTAAAACTGATGGTTTTGATGGAAAAACCTTACTTTTAGTATGTGAAGAGGGAGAAGTTGAGTATGATTGCCGAATGTTAAAAGCAATATATAATACTGATGTTGAATATTTCTATTTACAAGAAGATTTTAATTATATCAAAATTGGTAATTTGCTTGAACAATATCAGCCAGATCGTGTGGTTATTGAAATGAATGGAATGTGGGAATTATCAAAACTTCAATTTCCTCGTGAACTTGATATTATGCAAGTTATATATTTTATTGATACATCTACTTTTGCTGTATATTTTAACAATATGCGTCAAAAATTTGTTGATATTATTAAAAAAAGTTCGATTGTTTGTTTCATAAATTGTACTGATTCATCTAAACAGATTGAACCATTTAAAAATGCATTGAAAATGATCAATAGCAATACTCAATTTATGATAATGGATAAAGATATGAGAGCAAAAGATGCTTTTGAGGAACCTCTTCCTTATGATGTTAATAAAGATGTTATTACTTTTAATAACGAAGACTATATGACATTTTATATTGATACTTTCGATCATAAGAAGCGTTATGAAAATAAAATCGTAGAGTATGATTCACAGGTTTTTATGTCAAAAAAACTCCCTAAAAACACTTTTATTGCTGGAAGAAAAGTAATGAATTGCTGTGCAAATGATATTCAACTTTGTGGATTTTTAGTTAAATCAAGTTTAGATACAAAAATTAAAGATCGTTCTTGGATTCATATCAAAGCTAAAATAGTTTATGAATTTTCTAAAGATTACAACGAAGAAGAAGTAATGTTAGAACCAATAGAGATAAATTTAATTGATCCATTAGATGATGATATATTAAATTTAAGTGGAAATTAATTATTATGACAAAGAAAGATATTTACATTAGTTCAACTGATGAGATTAAAAAGAATAAAGGACAACGCGAAATTACCTTTAATGGTATGACTGCGAATGAATGGGCTATATCCTCACGAAGTGTTTGGGAGGATCTTCCTTTTCCACGCAGTGAATCAAAAATTGTTAAGCAAGATGTAATTGGTGAAGAAGTTTATTCAAAAATTTTAGCTATGTATTCCAAAGAAAATGATTATATTTTAGATCCATTTATGAAAAGAGGAACAAGCATTATTTCTTCAATTCACAATAATCGTCATGGAATTGGTTTTGAAGAAGATCAAGAAAAATTTAAAGATGGTGAAGAGGCGATAATTAATTCGTTAAATCTACTAGTTAATTCTTCTTATCAAATTTATAATGATTTATTTGTATCTTCATCATCTCTAGTGGAAGATAATTCAATTCAATTAGTAATGTCAAGTTTGATTTATAATCAAAATGAAATTGCCGATACTTATGATCAATTCCTTAATCGAATTGATCAGACATTAAATGTGCTTTATTCAAAAGTAAAAGATAATGGATATATCGTTTTTATTGTCAGAGACTTCCGTGATATAAAAAATAATCTTCCATATGTTGAATGTCATAATGACATTGCTCGACTTGGAATAAAAAATAAATTTGTTTATCATGATGTAATTATCTATGACCATAATGGTCAAAGAGGGTTATTGCTTCAAGGATACCCTAAAGTTTTCTATGTAAACTTAAATCATAGTTATATTATTGTTTTACGGAAAACAATACTTTAGAATTTTTTTGATTGAATTTGAATTGAATTTTTAAGAAAATAAATAATGTGGATGTATTGTTTAGTTGCAAAAATTAAGCAACCATATTTGCCATATTAATTGTGATGAATAGAGTAATTACATTCTGATTATCAAGTCGAACATAGCAAAAAACACAAAATCGTTGTAAAAACCAGTAATTTAATGACTATCATTTAATTATTATACACGATAAATATCAATATGCGGCCGTAGCTCAGCCGGATAGAGCGATCGCCTCCTAAGCGATAGGTCAGCAGTTCAAATCTGCTCGGTTGCACCAATTTCAAAACAAAAATGACGGCTTAACTTAG
>CANQDY010000048.1 GCA_947593895.1 uncultured Bacilli bacterium | reverse complement strand
ACCATTCTTAAAAGAAAAGATAAATAAAAAGGAAACGACATGGCAAGAATTATATGAACATTACGATCTTTATGGTGAAGAGGATGAAATATTTAAGCAAGAAGAAAAAGAATCAGAAAGTAAAGCGGGAACAAGTAGTGACGATAATAAAGAATCGGGATTAAATGGACTTTTTGATATGCTTTCCGGAATTGACATTGATAAAATTGCTGATGGATTGAATGGAATGCGAAAAGTTTTAAGCATTTTAGGTGAGTTAACAACAACTCAAGATGAGAGAAATACTCGTGAAAAAAAAGCCAAACCTTATTCTCGTGGAGATGACTAAAATGCGAAGTGATGTTATAATACTGTTTGAAAGGAATAAGGACTATTTTACTTATCTAAGAGAAAATCCTTATTGGCATAAGGAATTATCGTTTAATCCTTCTTCATTAAAATCATTTGTTGAAGAATACAAGGTAAAAAGAAGAAAAAGATTAGTGGATAAGATTGAAGATTTGTCGATGATGCTAACATTAGCTAAAGAATTAATGTAATGAAAGATATTTATTTAGAAATAGAAAAGCTTAGTGATGAGTTGAATAATCGCTGTGAATTAAAATCGATTAAAGAGTTAGAAGATAAATTAAAAAGTAATGATGAAGTTTTGAAACTTGTAAATGAATTTAATATTGCTCAAAGTGAGTATAATTCAACTTTAAATCATTATAAATTTGATTCAGAAGAAGCCAAAGAGTATCAGAAAAAATTATTTAATAAAAATAATGAATTGAATTCTTATCCTTTGGTGAAAGAGTACCTGGAATTATTGAAAAAAATAAACGAACCTTTGCTTTATCTTGAATTGAAATTATCTAGTATATTTAATTTACCAATTAAAAAGTAGGCATTTTTGCCTACTTATTATGGAGGAACGTGTGAAATTAATCACAATATTATTTTGGTTGAATATAGAAAAAATATACTAAATTGGTTATACTTAATTTTGGAAGAAAGATGTTATGAGAATTGTTGCAGGGAAATATCGCCATCGTTTAATTGATTATCCGGAAATAGTATCAACCAGACCAACAATGGATAAAGTAAGAGAAGCGTTGATGTCAGCTATTGGTAATGAAATCAAAGGGAAAATAGTATTAGATTTATTTGCAGGATCTGGCGCATTAGGAATTGAAAGTTTATCTCGTGGCGCAGAAAAATGTTATTTTGTAGATAATAATCAAATTGCAGTAAATGTAATCAAAAATAATATAAAGAAATTATCTATTTCGGAAGAAACTTATGTTTATAAATTATCCTATAAAGATTTTTTAGAGAGTAATCAGGATAAAAAATTTTCATTAGTTTTTCTTGATCCACCTTATAAACAAAAAGATGCTTATACTACTACGATTGATTACTTATTTTCTAAAGAAATGTTGACTGATGATGCAATAATAATAATGGAATCTGATTTTGAAATGAAATTAAATTCGCATTTTAAAAAATTTAAACACTATAAATATGGAATGATTCATGTGAATATATTTTGGAGGTAAGAATGAAAATAGCAATTTATCCGGGAAGTTTTGATCCAGTAACAAACGGACATTTAGATATTATTTTTAGAGCAAGTAAATTATTTGATAGATTATATGTTTGCGTAGCAATTAATCCGGGAAAAAAATCATTTTTTTCACTGAAAGAAAAGATTAAAATGCTCAAAAAATCTACTGAAGATATACCAAATGTCGAAGTAATTTATACTGATGGATTAGTAATTAATAAAGCTAAAGAAGTTAATGCACAAGTGATTGTTAGAGGTCTTAGAGCGGTTACCGATTTCGAGTTTGAGTTCCAATTAGCGACTGCAAATGAATATATTGATCCCAATATAGAGATGGTATTCTTAATGACTTCACTTGGTAAGGGATTTATTTCTTCAAGTTATGTTAAAGAATTTTATCAGTCAGGCGTAGATATTTCTAATTTAGTACCACCATGTGTTATTGAATGTTTTAAAGAAAAATAAATAAAATTGGTAAGTAATAGAGAGTGATTAAACCCCTTTTTTTAATATATTTAAATATATTAAAAGATAAATCCATTGCTTTAATTTGTCCAATTAGTGACAAAGAAGTAAAGGATATTGTTGCTGCAACAAGAATGTTTGAAAGAAAAGAATTGATTTTACTTAAAATGATTAGGTTATATGAAAATTCAATCAAACTTTTGAAAAAGTAATTATACGGATAACTGATTAAGTCAAATGGAATAGTAAATAAAGAAAAAGTTAAAAGAAAAAATAAAATCACGAATAAAGAATTACCTGTTTTATTAATTAATGATATTTTAGTTGGCTTATAGTCAAACTCCAAGTAATCTTTGTTTGGATGATTAAGAAAATATATAGTAGTTTCAACGGCAATCAAAATGGAAATAATTATTATTTTTTTAGTACATTCACGAAGAATAACTAAGTAAATAAATGGAAAAGAAATGCCTCCAAAACAGTTGATATATGTTTGTTTTTCTTCATTGGATATTATATTAGAATCCTTAAGATAATTTAAAAGACCAATATTTCCCGGAATTCCAATTAAAATAGTTAATATGATTATAAAAACATCAAAAAGAAAAAAAAGGTTTCTTTTAATTAAAAAGCGATGAATATCAATGATAATATTAGATTTCAAAACTAAATTAGTGAATAAAATAAAAGGAAATAAACTGATAATGTATGTTTGAAAATATAGATTATTTACGATTTTTAATTGAACTATAATTTGATTGTTAAACAAAAATAGGTAAATAAATAAAATTAAAAATAATAAGGGTATTAATTTCTTCATGCTTAATCATATGCATAAAACTTAGGCGATAACCTAGCTTATAAAAAAAAATATGCATATCATATCGTGAAGAGAGGTAAATTTAGATGAATGATCCAAAAAAAGCAAATTGTTCCTGCCCATGTAAGTTTGATCCAATAGTTTTACCAGTTTGCGAAAGAGTATGTAATCGTTGTCATTATGTTGAACAACCAATTATCTGCCCTTGTCAAACTAGAATTGTGAATCATTACATTCCTCGTCCAACTTATTATTATACTTATAATCAAGTTGAAGAAACAGTTTGGCATAATAACGCGAATAAGTAAAATAAGTTAATGCATTTAGAGATGTTTTACGATAAATCTAAATGCTTTTTTTTGTAAAAAAAAGAATTGGGTTACCAATTCTTTAAGAACTAAATTCTATTTTTTTTATAAACCTGTGTGGAAGTTACTTAGTACGACAGAATCATCTTTACCATAATTAGAACTGAAATCGTTACAGAAACGGAAATCTATTAATTCAGTACCTTTATATTTACAAATGGTAGGGAATTTTAAATCGTTTACAGCATCTTCAGTAGTTGACGAAGTTAATGTCCATTCTTCTGAAAATTTTGCATCATATCCATACTTTTCGTTAAATTGTTTATTGAATGTATCATAACTTTCAGAATTGTAGAATTCGTATAGATGATCAAGCAAATAATCATAATATACAGCGCTGTTATCGTTTGTCCATTTTTCTGTGTATGTGTTATAGTTTGATTTTTGATTTTTTTCATCACGGAAGTCAATGACATAGAAGTGCGAACGTTCACTTTTTTCTAAGGTGTTATAATAAAATGTCTTGAAAGCAGATTCACTTGCATCACTTTTGATAAATAAAACATATGAATATCCATCATAATTTTTTTGTTCAGAAAGTGCTGTTCCAGATTTTGAACCATCTGGTCTTTTTCCCATTTCGCAATTATCATAAAGTTCAGGACTTCTAGAATAAATATCTCCATATAAATCATGGAAGGCTATTTTTTTATGTTGATTAAAGAATTCACCTGTTGTATCTGTATTTGATAAACTTTTAATCCATTTCATCAATGGTGATGAAGATGAGAATGAGAAGATAATCAAGAATACGATAACAACGATTAATAAAGGTTGAATCCATGCAGTTGTTTTAATCCAATTCCAAATTCCTTTGAAAAATCTACCGATTGCTTTAAATATCTTGTCCATTTAATACCTCCTAAAATAGGTGTTTAATAAAAATTACATGCCTAATAATGTTAACATTATACCAGTTTGTTTTCAATAAGTTATTAATTTTTTTTAAAAAACAATGAATGGCTAATTATATTTTTTATTTTCGATTACTAATTGTAATAGAAAATATATAAAAATGATTTTTTTTATAGAAAAAAAATATGTTAGTGATAAAATATTAATGATTTAAGAGGCAAATGTTATATTATGGAATTTTTTAAAAAAATTAATAAAAACTGCCAAGAGTTCTTCTACGATCATTCGATATTGAGAATAATTTTAGAATACTTAGTAATGGTAGTTGGAGCTTTTCTATCTGCGTTTATTTTTGCTTTTGGATATAAAGCTTTTTCTAGTCCAATTATTGAAGGAGAAAAAATTGGCAACTTAATTACCGGTGGCTTTTCAGGATTGTCACAAATTGTTGTTAAATTATTTGAAATTTTTGGCTTTCCAATTAATACTATAGCTTCTTTTGGTAACTTGTATTGGAACTATTTAATTCAATCAATTTCGTATTTTATGCTTAATGTACCTATTTTTCTTTTGGCATTTAAGAAAATTGGAAAGAAATTTGCAATATTTACTGCGCTGAATGTTTCGTTCTACTTTTTAGTAATAAACATTGTTCCTTCCAGTTTTACCAATATGTTTTATATTTCTAATTCGTTTGATTTTAAAAATGATTTCTTTGCTAGAGCAATTTTTGCGGGAATATGCACAGGTGCATCATCAGCAATTGCCTATAAATTTGGTCATTCTGCTGGAGGTGTTGATGCTTTATCAGTTTTTTTGAGTTCAAAGAAAAAAGATATATCTTTAGGTAAAATCACCTTATTACTCAATGGAATTATCATTATCGTTTATACTTTATTATGCATTTTGAATGATAAAGGAGATTTATCTTCGACCACTATGGCATTATATAGTTGTGTCTATTTCTTTACTTGCTCAACTGTTATTGATTTATTTACATCGAGAGACAAGAAAAATCAATTACAAATCATTACTTCAAATCAAAATTTACCAGATGTACTAATAAATTATTTCCCACATAGTTGTACCGTAGTTCAAGGTAAAGGAGCATATTCAAAACAAGATAAATTAGTAATTTATGTAATTTTATCTATTTTTGAAGTGAAAAAGGCAGTAAAAATAATTCAGCAGCTTGATTCAAATGCTTTTGTCAGTATTACTAAGGTCAATCAAGTTGTTGGAAGATTTTTTATTAAGCCGCGTGAGTAAGGAGAAAAAATATGCATAATTTAATGGATTTAGCAAATTTGATATTTCCTGATGTTGAAATGACATTAGATGATCTAGAAAAGAGATATCCTCCAAGAAATTTAGATGATGGGTGTGAAGTTACTAGATTTGCACCATCACCAACTGGTTTCCTACACACTGGAAGTCTATTTACATCTTTAGTTGCACAAAAAGTAGCAAATCAATCTAAAGGTGTATTTTACATTCGCTTAGAGGATACTGATACAAAAAGAGAGATTGAAGGTTCTGGAAATGATTTAATTAAGCAATTAAAAATCTTTGGTGTCATTCCTGATGAAGGTTATTTAGGGGATCATGAAGAAGGTAAATATGGACCATATAAACAATCAGCTAGAGCGGATATTTATAAAATTGTAATTAAGTATCTTATTAGTATTGGAAGAGCATATCCCTGTTTTTGTTCACACGAAGATCTTGATGCTTTAAGAATGAGTCAAGAAGTAAGCAAAGTAATACCGGGTTATTATGGTGGTTATGCAAAATGTCGTAATTTTACAATTGACCACCAAATTGATTTGATCAAGCAAGGAAAACCATATGTAATTAGATTTAAATCAATGGGTGATCATAATAATAAAATTGAAGTTGATGATTTAGTACGGGGACATTTATTATTAAGTGAGAATGATCAAGATATTGTCATTTTTAAATCGGATGGCTTACCAACATATCACTTTGCACATTTAGTTGATGATCATTTTATGCGTACAACATTGGTTACTAGAGGTGAAGAATGGTTACCATCATTACCTCTTCATGTAGAACTATTTAAAACAATGGAATGGAAAGTACCAAAATACGCTCATTTACCAGTCATTATGAAACTTGACAATGGTATTAGAAGAAAATTATCAAAAAGAAAAGATAATGAGGCTGCTTGTTCTTTCTTTTTACAAGATGGGTATCCAGTTTATGCTTTTAAACAATATCTATTCACTATTGCTAATTCAAATTATGAAGAATGGCAAAGAGATAATAAAGATTTAAAATTAGATGATTTCAAATTTACATTTGAAAAAATGAGTCTTGATGGAGCTTTATTTGATATTGATAAATTAAAGTATTTCTCAAAAGAACTTTTAGCGTCATATTCTGGTTCTAAAATGAAGGATGCCGCTAAAGAGTATTCTAAGGAATATAATCAAGAACTATATCAATTAATTGTTAAAGATGAGAATTATTTTACTCAAATAATGAGCATTGAAAAAAATAAGGAGAATCCAAGAAAAGATTATGAAAAATACTCAGATATTTTAGAAAAAGTCAAGTTTTTTTATGAACCATATTTTTCTAACATGGTAAGTGAAGGACTTCCTTATAATGAAAATATTGATAAAAAAGTAATCGTTGATGTTTTAAAAGATTTTGTTGAGACATTAAATTATTCTGTGAGTGAACAAGAATGGTTTAATAATCTTAAACTCCTAGCGGAAAGACATAATTTTGCTGAATCAAATAAGGTTTATAAAGCAAATAAAAATCAATATTTAGGTTCAGTAAATGATGTTGCAGAAATGGTAAGAATTAGCTTAACAACTTCTAAACAATCACCAAATATTTACTATGTTTTAAATATTTTAGGTGATGAAGAAATAAATCGAAGAATTTATCTTTCAATTAATATGCTATTAAAATAAGTCATTATTAGCTTTTGTTCAAGGAAGGAGTAAAGATGGAGTATATTTTAGTAATTGACCAGGGGACAACTTCTACTAGAGCGATATTATTTAATAAAAACGGAGAAATTGTATCGATGTCGCAAAGGGAGATTACCAATTATTTTCCTGATGCTGCTTGGGTAGAACAAGATCCACTTGAAATTTATGTCAGTGTTTTAGATGTCATTAATGAACTAATTATTAAAACCAATGTTAAATCAAATCAAATTGATTCAATTGGTATTACTAATCAGAGAGAAACCACAATTGTATGGGATAAAAATACTGGACTACCAGTTTATAATGCAATTGTTTGGCAATCAAAACAAACTCAAGATATATGTAAAAAGGTTAAACCATATGAAAAAATTATCAGTGAAAAAACTGGATTAATTGTAAATCCTTATTTTTCCGCAAGCAAAATTCGCTTTATTTTAGATCATATTGAAAATGGTCAAAAACGGGCTGAAAATGGTGAATTATTATTTGGTACAGTTGATACGTGGTTGTTATATAAATTAACTGGAGGAAAGGAATTTAAAACTGATTATTCTAATGCTTCAAGGACTCTTCTATATAATATTCATGAATTGTGTTGGGATAAAGAATTATGCGATATTTTTAATATTCCTATGAATATTTTACCTGAAGTATGTGATACATCAGGAATATTTGGATATACAAACGTCGTTGATCATGTTAATAATATTCCAATCGCTAGTTTATGTGGCGACCAACAGGCATCATTATTTGGACAAAATTGTTTTGAAAAAGGGGACATAAAAAATACTTATGGAACGGGCTGTTTTATGTTAATGAATACTAAAGATGAAGTTATTAATTCTAAGTATGGGCTTTTGTCAACTATTGCCTGGGGAATAAACGGAAAAGTTGAATATGCCCTAGAGGGATCGGTTTTAATTGGTGGTGCTTCAGTTCAGTGGCTTAGAGATCAACTAAAAATGATTAAAAATGCTAGTGAAACAGAGGATATATCGTTTCATATAAAAAATAATGAAGATATTTATGTCATTCCAGCATTTGTTGGTCTTGGTACTCCATATTGGGATAATAATGTTCGTGGAGCGATATTTGGATTAACTAGAGGAACAACTGATGAAAATATTGTTAGGGCAACACTTGAAAGTATTGCTTATCAGTCAAAAGATGTTATCGAAGTTATGAAAAAAGATGTCCACTTAAGAATTAAAACTTTGCGAGTAGATGGAGGAGCTACTGCGAATCGTTACTTAATGCAATTCCAATCAGATATCTTGAATGTAAAAATCAAACAACCATTAGTTATTGAAACAACTGCTTTAGGTGCTTTTTATTTAGCTGGTTTAGCAACTGGTTTTTATAAAAATTTTGATGAAATTAAAAAAATACATCATTATGCTAATAGTTATGAACCAAAGATGAATTATAAGACTAGAACTGAAAAATACAAAAAATGGAAAAAAGCAGTTAATGCCGCTAGAAAGTTTTAATGTTGCAAACCATTAATTATTTATCTATAATTAAAGAAATGTGAGGAGAATAAATATGGATTTAAAAAATGAAGTAATTGCAAATTTTAAAAAAATCACAAAAAAGGAAGTAACTCTTGACAGTGATATTAAAAGTCTAGGACTAGATTCTCTAGATATCGTTGATCTTCTAATGGATTTAGAAGATAAATATGGTGTTGAATTTGAAAACGAAGAAATGACATCTTTAGTTACTGTTAATGATGTTGTAAAGGCTATCGAATTAAAAACAAAATAACTGTATAAATAACATAAAATTAAATTGTTATATTACAAAGTAAAATCAGTTTCTATTCAAAATATCAATATTTTTTACTGAAAATAAGATTATGAAAGTGATTAAAACTTTTTTCCGGATTTTTCTCTGTAAATTATAAAATCACTTATTTAAACTAGTTTACTTTTTCACTTAACGAAAAACAAAATAATGGTTAATTATTAATCTAAGTGCAACAAATAATAATGAGAAGAAATATTTACTAAAATCTTTGAGAAAAAAGGAAAA
>CANQDY010000047.1 GCA_947593895.1 uncultured Bacilli bacterium | reverse complement strand
CTCTTGAAAGAGCAAAGTTCGATTGTGCAGTTGGATCGGGCGCAGGTGATTTACTTCCTTACGAAGTTCACGGAGGGCGACCGAACAGACCCGGAATTTCAACGGCGCATCATAGACTTGCTGATAAATTCGGTCGTGTTGTGGGATGATGAGGAAAGCCCCGATGGAAGCGGAGAAACCAAAATCACCATCACTTACAACCTGCAACCGAAGAAAACCCGCACAATTCGGGTGAAAGACTTACTGACGAGCGGGTGCGTATTTGACCCCGACAAGTCCACCATAAAAAAGTATCTCGTTCTATTTTAAAAATAATAGAACGATTTTTTTCTTTTTATGTAATAAAGTAGCCATTAATGATATACGTCAATTTTTTACACCCTTATAAAAGAAAAAAGATACAAAAGTTTTGTAGTTAACTATCTTATTTCTTAATTTTTACTACATGAAATATAAGTCGATATTTCAATTTAACTTTAATCTTCGTAAAATATGGTACTAAATCTTCAATTTGTTGCATGTTAATATTTTCAAATACTTAATTCAAATATTTTTCGATATTAATATTGTTTATCAACTATTTCACCCTCTTTTTCACTTATTTCGGATACGTTTATGAATTTTCCTTTGATGTTGTTATATGTTCATAATCAGTCTTTGAATGTATATCTATTTAATTTATTCGCTTTGGCATATTTTGTTATACTCATTTATGATAACTTGTACTTTCTGCAATACTCATATCTTACTTGATCTATATAATGTCTATCCTTTTCCATTTTAAAAGCCTCCCTTGTACTTTTTTATTGTACTTTAGAAGGCTTTTTATCATGGTGTTATTTTACCAAGTAAATAGTGTTTTATATACAATCAATTAAAAAATCATACATTTATTGATTTCAATAAATGCTTAATTCATTCCAATCAAAATGCTCATTATACTTTTTTAATTTTTACACTATTACTAAAAGAATTAAATATTGCCAGATTAATGTCTAAAAGAAGAAATTGTTGAAATAATGCTATTTATTCATATAAAGCGATTTGCAATGAATTAAATGATTAATTTGATTATTATAATAATTTTAAATGTTAAAAGTGATTAAATAAATAACTCTATTCAATATCGTGAATATCTTTTAAATTAATCATCAACTAATTTAATTTTAACAAAGAAAAAGAATCCTTAATTAATTAAGTTCTTTAATAAAATAAATTTTCGATATTTCCAGGATTATATTTGATATCTTATTAATACATAGTTTTTTATAATATTATTTATTTTCTAAAATCTGCGCTCCAGTCGGATTAATAATACTATAACCAATATTTACTAGATGATCACCAACTCTTTCTAATCCTGAAATAGTTGAGGTAAAATATGAACTTAATTCTATTTTACAATCACCCATTGATAGACGCATATAATGTTGTGAAGTCAATTCTCGTTTTAAATTGTCAACTTGTTCCTCATATGAAGTTAATTCCATTAAGTGTGATTGACTGCCATTATCGAAAGTATCCATAGCAATATCAAACATTTTCATAATAATTCCAAACATTTGCTTGATGTTTTCAATTCCACTTGGATAAAAAACTAATTCTTCATTTCGCATTTGAATTCCTATTTCAAGCAAATTTTCAGCATGATCGCCAATTCTTTCAATATCATTAACAACATGGAAATAAGAACCAATTATTTTTTCATTTTGAGCATCAACTAAAGACGATAATTTAATTAAATACTTAGTTATCGCATTATTAATATAATCGATTTTCTCTTCTCTGCTATAAATCTCTTCAGAATTCTTTTCCGATTGATTAACAAGCTCATCAAATGCCTTTTGAATATTAGTTCTGGCCAAGTCCGCCATATGCTCAACTTCCTTTTTTACTTGCATTAAGGCAACCGCAGGAGTTCGTAATAAACGTTCATCAATAAATTTCAAGCTATGAATACTAGTATCTTTTTTATCTTTAATCACTAATGTTGAAAGTTTTACTAATTGGTTAATAAATGGTAATAGCAAAATTGTTGTTACAATATTAAAGAAAATGTGGAATAATGCAATTTGAATTTGATGATTATTTGGACATATCTTTTCTAATATATTTACAATTGGAGATGTGAAAATCCATAGAAAAATAGTAAAAATAATCGTTCCAATAACATTAAATGATAAATGAATAAACCCGGTTCTTTTCGCATTTGTACCTGTTCCAATACAAGCAATTAATGCTGTTACACAAGTTCCGATATTTGATCCTAAAACAATAAATAATGCATTAGAAATCGACAATGCACCCTGACCTACCATAATAATAATTAAACCAGTAACCGCGCTTGAAGACTGAACAATAACAGTAAAAACTATTCCTATCAATATTAATAATAAAGGAAATTCAATAGAGGTGAAAACATTGCAGAAAAATTGCTTGATTTCATCTTCAGCAAAAGCTGCGCTCATAAGATCAAGTCCAATAAAAATAAGACCTAACCCACATAAAATTGTTCCAATGTTTTTGATCTTTTGATTTTTAAAAAACGTCATCATTATGCCAATAAAAGCAAATAACGATGTAAATAGCGAAATATTTAAACTTGATAGGGATACCAATAATGCAGTAATGGTAGTACCAATATTAGCTCCCATAATTATCGCTGTTGCTTGAAATAAGGTCATTGCACCAGCATTAACAAAGCCAATTACCATAACACTCGTCGCAGCTGAACTTTGAATAAGTGCAGTTACTGATGCACCAATTCCTACACCAGCAAAGCGATTATTACTAATTTTGCTTAATAATCTTTTTAAACCCTTTCCAGTTGCTTTTTCAAGACCACCACTCATCATATTCATGCCAGCAATAAAAACACCACTGCCAGCAAGTAATGAAAATATACAAACAAGTAAAATTGGCATAAAATACTCCTATCAATTTCGTAGTACAATACTTAGAATATATTATCGCCAGTATTTCTTCAAGTTATTTATTATGAATTAATAGATTGCAAAAAAGTCTATAATTGACTTAAAAAATTATTAAGATAAATTTAACTCCAAAAATTAAAAGCAAGGCTTCTTAGCCTTGCCATGTCCTAGAGGTGTCTTACACTATATCATATGTATGAGATTTATAATTTAGGCTACTTTCGCCTATTTTCAACAAAATTGGGTATTAATCTAAATTTTAGGCTCATCTCGCCCAATTTTATCTCTCTTCTCTAAAGTCGTAATCTCATTAATTGTATCATATAAATCATTTAAACAATTTACCTTACAAGTCGCATAATAAATTGGAAAATATACAAATCCAATAAATATTGTAGTCATAACTGCAGTAAATAATGCCGAAGGAAGACTAGTAAAAGCATATATTACTGCTTGTTCAAAGTTCAAAGAAGCAAGTAACATTTTAAATGGTATCTTTAATAAAAACTCAAGAAGGACATTTATAAACATACCAATACTTGTGGTTACAATCACACAACAAATTACTAACTTCATTTTTCTTATCAAAAAGAAAATAAATATGAAGAAAATCGATATCACTGAAAGAGAAATTACAAGTCCAATATTAATGGTAAATTTCCTTTCTCCTATTAAAATTACTCCATCATAGACAACATATAATGTCAAAAAAGTTATAAACAATATTAGAAATATTAAACCAATCATTAGCGATGGCCATTTAAAATTCTTCTTTTGTTTTAAAAGGTAACGAAACATAGTTCCTACAAAAAATCCTAATGCAAATTTTACAATAATAGTTCTAATAATTGTATCTGGTCCATATGAACAAATTAAATCAGATAGACCCATTCCGATTGCACCTGATAAGCCACCAACTAATCCTCCACAAAGAAGTCCAGCAATTAGACAAAAAAAATTGCCTAAATGGATTTTACTTCCCATTGGTATGTATAAATAAGTTGTACCAATAAAACATAAACACGAAAATAATCCCACTAAAATCATAAAATAAATTGTTTTTTTACTTTTTGATATTCCAGTCATACATTCACCAACTTTCTCTTTTATTCTATTCTCTTTTCTGGTACTATATAACTACCAGATTTATTTATTTATAAGGAACCAGATATGTATCAAATAAATGTTAACTTTAATGATAAAGAGGCAAAATACATTACAATTTATCGTACAATCAAAAACGATATTATTACTAATCGTTTAAAAGCAAATGAAAAATTACCATCAAAGCGTCTTCTGGCGGATTTTCTTAAAGTTTCAATTAATACAATTATTAATAGTTATTCCTTACTTCTTACTGAAGAATACATTTATTCAAAAGAAAAATCAGGATATTTTGTTAGTAATAATATCAACCATTATAACTATCAAAAAGAAAAAGTTCAGAATGAAGAATTAAAAAACGATATTGCTTATGATTTTACTTCCGAAAATATTGATTCAAGTCTTTTTCCATTTTTTACTTTTAAAAAAATTTGTTCTGATATCATATCTAACAATCCCACAATTTGGATTACTAAATCCTCAAAGCAAGGTAATTTAAACTTTAAAGAAGTAATTAGTAATTATCTTTATCAAACTAAAGGAATCGATGTTAAAACAAGTAATATTATTATCATTTCGACTTTAGAAGAAGCTTTAGATATTATATTTAATTTAGTTGATATTAAAGAAGTCGGTATCGAGGAATACTCTTATTTAAAAGTTAACCAGTACTTTAAAAAAAAGAATGTTAAAATAAATTACTACTCCACTGATAATGAAGGATTAATTATTGATAATCGAAAAAACGATTTAATATATACAATTCCTTATAATCAATTTCCTCTTGGAATAAAAATGAGTTTGAAAAGAAAAAACCAATTACTATCAAGCAGTATCAAATATATTCTAGAAGATGATTTTGATTGTGATCTCATTAATAAGCACAAGATTGAAACAGTTCTGTATAGTTTAGATAATACCAGAGTATTTTACTATGGGAGTTTTTCTCATACAATATGTCCAGGATTAAGAATTAGTTATTTAATAATTCCTTCCCATTTAAAAGAAAAATACAATAAAATTTACAATTATTCTTCTTCATCAATATCAACATTAGACCAAAATATTTTAGCAGAGTTTATCAAAAATGGTTATTTTTATCGTCATTTACATAAATTAAAAAAAGTAAACGATGAAAAAAAGAAACTAATTGAGGATTATTTAAAAAAAATTAACTATATCAATTTCATAGCAAACAAACTATCATTTTTAATTAATATTAATAAGCCATGTGATTATTATAAATTAAAAGAAGAATTTGTAAAGAATTCAATTAAAATACATTTTTTAGAAGACTATTCAACAATAAATCAAAACAATAAAACTATCGTCTTATTTTATTATTCAATAAAATATAATAAACTCAACGATAGCTTAAATTTATTATTTAATATAATTTATGATTCTTTACTTTAAAATAGTGTGTAAAAAATTCTTATTTCCATTTACAAAATCTTTATAGGTCATTCGGCTTTTACCTTGCTTTTGCACTTCAAGTAAAGATAATTGACCATCTTTTAATTGTAAAGTTAAATTATTCTTATCGCATTCAACAATCTCACCAATCTGTCCTTTAACTAGATGGTTTTTTATCTTTGCCTTTAAAATTTTAAAAACCTGGTTATTCCATAGCAAGTAACCACCCGGTTTATACGATAACCCTTTAACCCAACCTAAAAATTTATCAAGTGAATCATTAACATTTAAATGCTCTTGCTCTTTAGAAATTTTGTTACAAAATGTCGCTTGTGTTTCATCTTGTTCAATACCTTTATTTTTTCCTTCAATATAATTTGGAAGCATTTCAAGCAATAATTCAAGTCCATTTTTCATCATTTTATCATATAAAGAAGAATAATTTTCTTCATCATCAATAGCAATTTCTTTTTTACAATACATTCTGCCAGCATCCATTTTATCAATCATTTCCATAATGGTAACACCGGTAATAGTATCATTATTGATTAATGCCTGTTGAATTGGTGAGGCACCTCGATATTTTGGTAAAAGTGATCCATGAACATTAATTGCTCCAAGATGAGGAATATCAAGTAGACCTTGAGGAACAATTTGACCATAGGCACAAGTAATAATTAAATCAGGATTAAGTTCCCTAATTCTTTGATAATCTAAACGAATTTTATGTGGTTGAAAAACTTCAATATCATACTTTTTTGCAATCACTTTAGTTGGAACCATTTCTATATTCCCTTTTCTTCCAATTGGTTTATCTTCATTTGCCACAACTAAAACAATATTATATCCTTGCTCAATCAATCCTTCTAGAATATAACTTGCAATTTTCGGTGTACCCATAAAAGCAATTCGTGGATAATTTTTCATAAATAATCACCACCGACATTAATTTTAATGTAATATTTAAGATTAGGCAATAAAAACTGAAACAAGACGCATGATTAACTTCATTAAAAAATTGATTATCTTTGTAAAAATATTAGCGAATCCATTAACAATTTTTGAAAAAAAGTTACCACTAGGTTTTCCTTCTTCTCTTTCTTCATTGACTTGTCCATCATTAATTTGATTTCCTTGACTAATTTCATCTTCAAACAAGTCAATGTTTTCTTGAACATTTAGTTGATCAAGATTTTTATTTTGAGTTGAGGAATTTTGAATTAATAAAGTCACAAATACCATTACAACTAAAAATATTAGTACGTCCTTAATAAAGTTCTTCATAATAAATACCTCGATAAATATTTTAAAATGCAAATTTTAAAAATTTTGTCATATTTTAATTAATTACATCATTTATAACTTTTACAAGAAGCATCGATAAATAATCAATTTGATGCTCAATCTCTTTAGTGGTAAAAATTAAATCAATGTTATCACTAACTTTTTGCTTAATATGATGATTGGTTAAGTACTCTTCAATTATTTTTTGATATGGTATCACTGTCGCTATCCCAATAGTTAACACTTTAACTTTTAATTCTTTATATGTTAATGGTTTTCTAAAATTGTTTACTCCACTTCCAGGACTTATACCAGTATCAGTAATTTGAATGGTTTTATTTAATCTTTTAATTGATGCAGTTGCTAATGAATCAATGACGATAACTAAATCATAATTATGGCATTTCAAAACCCCTTTAACAATATCTGCAGTTTCCATTCCAGTAGATGCCATAACTCCAGGAACTAAACAACCAATTTGCTTTTTAAAAAAATAGTTTGCATTAATATTTTTAACTACACTTGGTCCTAATGAATCAGGAATATAGTTTTCATTACCAAGTCCAACAAAAAGAATACTAGGTTTATCTTTTTTAGTTAATTCAAAAATAAATGCATTTAGGTATTTTGTTAGATATTTGCAAAGTTTTTTATATGTTTTGTCATCATCTAAATCATTAAAATTAAATGAGCAATAAATTCCCTTTTCTTTATTAAATGGATTTCTACTAGTATTAAATGTAGTTTCAGTAATTGAAAAATTAACTTGCTCAAGTTTTTTCATCGTCGCATATTTTCCAATATCTTCATATTCAAATAGCTCATCAGCTATATCATAATAAAAATTTCTTTTCATAATTATAAATCTCCCTATAAATATAGCATTTACAAAAACATATAAAATTATTGAAAGAACATTAAAACTAT
Organism: uncultured Bacilli bacterium; assembly: GCA_947593895.1. GTDB lineage: Bacteria > Bacillota_I > Bacilli_A > RFN20 > CAG-449 > UBA3210. Next base: position 1,466 of record CANQDY010000047.1, on the reverse strand, counting down.
GATATATTTGTTAAGTCGAAATACGAAAGAGGTGAACTAAAATGGCAAATATTAAATCACAAATTAAAAGAGCAAAAACTAATGAGAAATCTCGTAGCGCTAATGCTTCTTATAAATCAGCAATGAGAACTGCGATTAAAAAAGTTGAAATGGCAGTTAAAGAAGGAAATAAAGATGTAGCTTTATCTCTTCTTCCAAATGCATTCTCTTATATTGATGCTTCAGTTAGCAAAGGCATTCAACACAAAAATACTGCAGCAAGACAAAAGGCTCATTTACAACTTTTAGTTAACAAACTTTAATATATAAATTAATCAGTCAAACGACTGGTTTTTTTAAATAAAATTAAAATGCAGTAAGACATCTCTTACTGCTTTTTAATTTCATTCTTATAGATACTATTTTTAATATCTTTTTTTTAATCCCGAAATAATATCATCGATACGTTTTGCTTTATCATAGGTGTCATCTTTTATAAAAACTAATTCTGGAACTTTGTACATATCCATCTTCTTTGCTAAGGAACTTCTAATAAATCCTTTAGCATCATTTAAATCTTTAACTGCCTCATCAATCTTTTTTAAATCAAGATGAGAGACATAAATCTTCGCATATGAATTATCGTGATTAACATCACAACCATTGACACTAACAAGTTTCATAATTGGATTTTTTAATTCATACATAATGATATCTGTGATATTTTTTTGTATTAAAGATGCAATTCTTTCTTGTTTATTTGCCATTAGTTTCTTGCAATTTGTTGAATTTCATATGCTTCAACAATATCTCCTTCTTTAATATCATTATAATTCTCAATTGTAAATCCACATTCAAATCCAGAACTAACTTTACTTACATCATCTTTAAATCTCTTTAATGATCCAAGTTTACCTGTATAAACTACAATACCATTACGGATTAAACGAATTAACGAATCTCTCTTTAATAAACCTTCTATAACCATCGCTCCAGCAATTGTTCCAACTTTACTTGCTTTAAATAACGAACGAATTTCTGCTTGTCCAATGACTACTTCTTTTTCAATCGGTTTTAGCATTCCTTTCATTGCAGATTCAATTTCTTCAATTAATGCATAAATGATAGTATGTAATCTTATTTCAACATGCTCTTCTAAAGCTTTAGCTCTTACCATGGCATCAGGACGAACATTAAATCCATAAATAATTGCGTTTGATGCACTAGCTAAAATAACATCAGATTGAGTAATCGATCCTGCTGTTGCGCGAATAACATTGATCTTGACACCTTCAACATCAATTTTTAAAAGTGAACTCTTAACTGCTTCGACTGATCCTTGAACATCCGCTCTAATAATAACATTAATAGTTTTAACTTCACCTTCCTTAATTTGATTATATAAATCATCTAAAGATAAAGCTGAAGTAACACGCATGTCTTTTTCTTTTGCATTTAATGCTCTCTTATTAGCGATTTCACGAGCA
>CANQDY010000046.1 GCA_947593895.1 uncultured Bacilli bacterium | reverse complement strand
TAGTTCGGGGTAAATTAGAGCAAAGACCATATGATTTCTTTGACATTCATGGAATCCTTGAATCAATTTTTAATTTACTGGGTATTGAGAGTAATCGATATAAAGAAGAGCGTTTAATTGATTCACCATATTATCATCCAGGAAGAACAACTAAAATTACTATTGATAAGAATTTAGTTGCAATCTGTGGTCAAGTTCATCCAAATTATTCTAAAGATTTAGGAGAAACATATGTATTGGAAATTAATTTATCAAAATTATTTGAAGTAAAAGTTTCTAACATGAAGGTGAATCAAATTTCAAAATTTCCAGCAGTTAATCGCGATCTTGCTTTAACGGTCAGTCAAGATATTTTGGCATGCGAAATTGTTAAAACTGTCAAAAAGGCAGGAAGAAGTTTAGTTAAGAATGTTGATATATTTGATGTTTATCAAGGTGAACATATGAAGAATGGATATAAGTCGGTAGCTATTTCAATTGTTTTCCAAGATGAAAATAAAACTTTACAAGATAGTGAAATTACAGATGCGATGAATAATATTGTTAATGAACTATATAAATCATTAAAAGCGGAGTTAAGGAAATAATGTTAATTACCAAAGAAGAATTAGTTACTAATCGTGAATTAAATATTAGTTCAAATGATGAAATTACTAATAATGATTTATGTCACTTGGATAATTTTATTAAAATTAATTCAATGCAAGTAAACATCAATGTTAAATATGTTCCTGGAATGGATTTAGCAGTAGTATCTTTTAAAGTTAAGGGAAGTTTAAAACTAAGATCAACTCGATCTTTAGTACCGGTTGATGTTGAGATTGATGATCATGATCAATTAACTTACTTATTTTCTAAAAATGATAATTTAGAAGATGAATCAATTATTGAAGTTAAAGATCAAAAGATTCAACTTCATGATGAAATTGTTTCATTAATAATCACATCTATTCCAATTAAAATTATTGCTAAAGATGAACCAGAATCTTTTTCCGGAGATTCATGGGAAGTTATTTCTGAAGATCAGTATCAGCAAAGAAAAGATGAAACCATTGATTCTAGATTTAATGTTCTTAATGATTTTGATGTCGAGTAAGTATATATAAAGATAAAATTTTAAAATAATCATCTATAATGGGTGGTTATTTTTTTTTGCTTTGAGATGTAAAAAATTTTAAAAAAGTTATTAAAAATGTTTACAAAATGGATTAATATGGGTATAATGTGGTTGTTTGTGGAGGAAAGTGGGGGCAAATATATGTTTTTTATAGGTACATATAATCATAACCTAGATGAAAAAAACAGAGTCATATTGCCTTCAAAGCTAAGGGAGAGAGATAAACTTGGTAAAAAAGTTTATATTACCTTAGGTTTAGATAAATGTTTAGCTTTATATCCCGAAGAAACATTTATCCAAATTGCATCAAAATTATCACAAGCATCGTCATTACAAGATGACAATCGTGGTTATAAAAGAACTTTCTTCTCAAATTCATATGAATGTGAAATTGATGGACATGGCAGAATTCAATTATCAAGGGAACTTTGTGATAAATGTTCAATCAAAAAAGATGTTGTTATTATCGGTGTTGATGATCATGTTGAAATTTGGGATAAAGTTCAGTATCAAAGTATGTCAGATATTAATGATAGTAATTACGAAACAAATGCATCTAAAATTCATTATGGTGAATAATTATGAACTATAAACACATTCCAGTATTACTTAATGAAACAATAGAAGGATTAAACATAAAACCAAATGGAATTTATGTAGATGCAACTCTTGGAAGAGGAGGACATAGTAGTGAAGTTCTAAAGAAATTAACTACAGGTAGGTTGTTCTGTTTTGATCAAGATAAACAAGCAATTGAAGAATCTGTTGCTAGGTTAAATGAAATCTCAAAATCATTTACGTTAATTAATGACAATTTTGTTAATCTAAAAAAAGATTTGAATGACCTGGAAATTTATGAAATTGATGGAATCATGTTTGATTTGGGAGTTAGTTCTGCTCAATTTGATGAACCTAATCGAGGATTTTCCTATCGATTTGATGCAAAACTTGACATGAGAATGAATCTCGACTCAAAAGTAAGTGCTTACGATGTGGTTAACACATATTCGTTGAGTGAATTAACCAGAGTTATAAGAGAATATGGCGAAGAAAAGTTTTCATATCAGATTGCAAAAAATATTGTTAAGGCAAGAGAAATCAAAAAGATTGAAACAACATTTGAATTAGTGGATATCATTAAATCATCTCTTCCAAATAAAGTGTTAAGCAAAGTAGGTCATCCTGCTAAGCAGACATTTCAAGCAATTAGAATTGAAGTTAATAAAGAATTAGATGTATTAAAAGAAACATTGTCAGATGCAATTGGAATGCTTAAAAAAAATGGTAGGATTTGTGTAATAACATTTAATTCATTAGAAGACAGAATCGTAAAAAATATCTTTAATGAAATTACTAAAGATAGCGAAGGTTCTAGAAGAATTCCAACAGTATCTAAGCATATTGAATACCGTTTGATTAACAAAAAGGTGATTACTGCCTCAGAAGAAGAAATAATAATGAATAATCGAGCTAAAAGTGCAAAATTAAGAATTTTAGAAAGGATTTAGCATATGAAAAACAAATTGGTAAAAAGAAATATGACAAAATTTGATTATCGTGCCAGAAAATTAGGATTTTTAGGATTAGCAATTATTGGAATAAGTTTATCGGTAGGCTTACCAATTGCTGATTCATTACTTAAGATGAATTCAAATTTGTCACATGAGATAGTAGTAATGCAAAATGAACATATTGATGAAAATCATCAGTACACAGTGGAAAGGAAATAAGAAAATGAAAAAAACAATTTATAAAATATTAGTCACATTTGATTTATGGATCTCGTTAGTTACTACTTTTGTATTTGTCGCATTGTTTTTCTTAAAAAATGAATTATACTTGAATGAACTACTGATTGTTATATCCTCCATTGTATCCTTCAACTTGATTGTGATTGTTTGTGTAAGTACATATTATGTCAAACAATTTAAAATCATAAAAAAAGAGGATTCAAGAAATTACTAGCGAATGCTAGTATTTTCTTTTTTTATTATTAATAATAAAATGAAGATATGATAGAATATTAAACGAAGGTGTTAAAATGAAAAATAAGATGAAAGTTCCAAAGAATGGAAATAACAAAATTCTATCAAACGATGTTGAAGCAACTCTCATTGGAGTTATGCTTCTTTTAGTGTCGCTTATTGGACTACTTGGGAAAGGACCGGTAGGACAATTTTTGCAATATTGCATTGTTTTTATTTTTGGTAATTTTTATTTTTTAGTTTATGCATATTTAATCTTTATTTCTTTATATTTTATTATTGCTAAAAAAATGTATACCGTTAAAATTAATATGTATCTTTTTGCATCGGTTTTAATTTTATTTAGTTTACTTATTGGCGCATCAAGTAGCAATATTGATTTAACAATAAGTAACTTTTCAAATACATATATTAATGTATTAAATGCTACTCCTGGTATTTCTTTGTTTAGCATTACATCTTTTGAGGCAATTTCTTACACCGGTGGAGGTTATCTTGGCTTTTTACTAAGAGGGTTTTTAAATACCTGTTTCACTAGTGTCGGTACGACAATTGTTGTCGCAGTTTTTGCTTTTGTCGGTATTAGTGTCTTTTTAAAAGATTTTGTGGTTTACTTTATTCGTTTCTTTAAAACTGTTAAGTCAAAAAATGAAGAAAAAAAATCAAAAAAATTTGAAGAAGATAAATTAAAAGAAGAAATTAAAACCAAAGATAATAACATTCCATTAACATCAAAAGAGCAAGTTGTTAAAGAGTCAGAAATTAAAACAGTTAAACCAGAATATAAAGAAGAAAAATTTAATCAAGGCCTAAAAAAAGAATTAACTTCCCTTATTAATCAAGACAACCAATCAGAACAGCATATTGTAAAAGAAGAAAATAACGAACAATTACTTGTTGAGAAAACTCATCAAGTTGATGACAATTTTTTTGCCCAAGAAAACAAAATGCAGTTATTTGTCGATGATTTTCCAAACGAAGAAGAGAAAAAAACTGAATCGGTTGTTATCAAATCTGAAACAATATCTGTCGAACCAGTTAAAAGGAATTATACTGAGATTAATCCTTTATTTGACCCAATTTCTGACAAACCAAGTAATAATGAAGAAGAATCGCTTTTGAATAATTCTTCTTTAGTTAATGAAGAAATAGCACCAGTTAAATCAAATATAAGTAATATTAATGAATTTGAGCACGAAGAGAAGAGACCATTATATGAAAATTATCAACTGCCACCTCTTTCATTGTTGAAAGATTCACAAAATGACGATGTTTCATTAGAAAATCGTATTATTGCTGAACAACGTCTTGGTAAAATTAATGAATTATTCCAACAATTCAAGATCGGTGCAACAGCAATATCATATACTATTGGTCCATCATGTACTCGTTTTAATATCAAGATGAATCCAGGAGTTAAGGTAAATGTTTTGTCTTCTATTCAAAACGAAATTGCAATTTATTTGGGTGGTAATAAAACTGTTCGTCTTGAATTAGTTGTTGAAGGAAGAGATACATCATCAATTGAAATTGGTAATGTTAAAATTTCATCTGTTTCTTTCAAGGAATGTTTAAAATCAATAAGCAATAGAAATGATCCCAAAGACAAGTTATTAGTTCCACTTGGAAAGGGAATTGAGGGTAACGTTATTACTGTTTCATTAGATGAACTTCCTCACTTATTGGTCGCAGGTACTACTGGATCAGGTAAATCGGTTTTAATTAACACGATGATTGCTTCGTTAATCATGAGAAATCGACCAGATGAACTAAAATTAATGCTGATTGATCCAAAAAAGATTGAATTTAGTAAGTATAATGCGCTTCCACATTTACTCTGTCCAGTAATCAGTGAAGCAATTGAAGGTAAAAATGCTTTAAAAAAATTGGTTGCGGAAATGGAAAATCGTTATTCATTATTTTTAACTAAGGGTAAAGGATGTAGTAAAATTAGTGAATATAACGAACTTGCAGATGTTTTAGGATTTGAAAAACTTCCAAACATTGTCATGATTTGTGATGAATTTAGTGATTTTATGAGTGAATATGGTAAAGAAATTGAACCATTAATCAAAAGATTAGCTCAAAAAGCCAGAGCTTGTGGTATTTATTTAATTATTTGTACTCAACGTCCATCAGCAACTGTTATTACCGGTGATATTAAAGCGGTTGTTCCTTCACGTATTTCCTTAAGTGTTTCTCAGGCTCTTGAATCCAGAATTATTCTTGATGAGGGTGGCGCTGAGAGTTTACTTGGAAATGGAGATATGTTAGCAAGAATTCCTCGACATAACTCATTATTGAGAGTTCAAGGGTTATATGTAACTAATTTAGAACTTATATCAGTTTGTGATTTTATTAGAAATCAAGCTAAGGTTGAATATAATCCTGACTTTGTTAATCTTGTTGAACAAGATGATTTAGGTGTGGTAAATCAATTTGAAGGTATAATTGGAACAAGAAAACAAAAAGATGTCCTTCATGATCAGGCTAAACGTCATGTTATCGAATCAAGAATTGCTTCTACAAGTAACCTTCAATCATATTTTGGAATTGGTTATGCTCGAGCGGATCATATTTTAAACTGCTTAGAAGATGAAGGGGTAATTAAAAGAGCAAACAATGGTAATCGTCGGATTGTTGTAATGACGATGGAGGACTTTGAAAAGCAACAACAAGAAAAAAATAATAATGAATAAGAAAACTTTCATTATTCTTTTGTTAGACTTTTTAATGCAAAATTTTTAAAATTTGATAGAATAATATAGGTAAATAAAAATAGTTAGGTTGGGAAAAATATGAATCCATTTAGTTCATTTGGTGCAAAATTAAAAGATGAGGAGAACATTGAAGTCATAGTTGCAAAAAGTTATAACTCACAAGGTTGTTTAAAATTTTATTTATATGATGGTGATAAATTAGTTGGTGAATTAGAAATTGTTTCTAAAAGTTATTCATCAAAATATATCACTTATCAATTATTTAATCCTTATACATTATGTTTAGGTAGAGATTACTACATCATGGATGAAAGAAATATTAGTATTGATTTAGATGTCTCCAGATTGATGCAACTTGACAAATTTGTTGATCGACTATATTCAAATGAAAAAATGGGTTCATCATATTCAAAAAAAGGAACCACATTTAGAATTTTTTCACCTATTGCCTCAAGTGGAATTGTTATGATTCAGAACAAAGAAAAGAAAATTTTTGAATCAACACCATTAGTTAAAAATGATAAGACCGGTGTTTTTGAAGGTTACGCAAAAGGCGATTTTACATCACATAATTATTTTTATTTATTAAAGATTAACAATCGATTTGAAAAGGTTATGGACCCATATTCATATGCAGTAACTTTATTATCTCATTCATCTGTGATTGTAAATCCTAAAGATGTTGAGGTTGATTTGAATTTGGATAAGCTTAAACCATTTGGAACAATTAACGATGCAATAATTTACGAGACATCGGTTAGAGATATTACATCTGATCTAAATACAAATATTGTTAATAAGGGAAAGTTTTTAGGTTTGACTGAAGAAGGTATAAAAACTCATAATGGTAATCCAGTCGGTATTGATTATTTGAAAAGTTTAGGTGTTACACATGTGCAACTATTACCAATTTATGATTTCCAGACTACTAATGATTTGCATCCAGAAGATACATATAATTGGGGATATGATCCTTGTAATTTTTGTTCACCTGAGGGTTCATTTTCAACAAAACCCGACGATCCACTAAATCGTATTATTGAATTAAAGATGCTTATTTCTAAACTACACGAGAACAATATACGTGTAGTTATGGATGTAGTATTTAATCATGTATTTAATATGGAAACATCGTCTTTTGAACAAGCGTGTCCTAATTATTATTTTAAGTATAATCAAGATGGAATTTAATCAAATGGTTCATTCTGTGGTAATGAGTTTGAATCGCGTCATCTAATGGCAAGAAAATATATCATCGATGCCTGTATTTTTTGGGTTAAAGAATATGGCATTGATGGTTTTAGATTTGACTTGATGGGATTAATTGATATTGAAACAATAAATTTAGTATATCAAGAATGTAAGAAAATTAAATCTGATTTTATAATGTATGGCGAGGGGTGGGATATGCCTTCTTGTATGGGTCAACAGCAAAGAGCGTCCATGAATAATGCCTTCTTAATGCCGAATGTTGGTTTTTTTAATGATCGTTTCAGAGATATTGTAAAAGGTAAAACCGGTCATGATGAGTTATATGTCAGAGGATATCTAAGTGGTGATATAAACTATATTGATGGATTTAAGCATGTTTTTTCCGGAAGTGTTCTACCAATTGCATATCCACCTTTATTTGCTTCTGCATCTCAATCAATAAATTATGTTGAATGTCATGATAACAATACAATTTTTGATAAATTAAAGGTTTGTTGTTATAACGAAGATGAAGCGACTCTATTAAGAAGAGTTAAACTAATTAATGCATCGGTAATGTTTGCATCAGGAGTACCTTTTTTCCATATGGGACAAGAAATTGGACTAAGTAAGTATGGTGAAGGAAATTCCTATAATCTTCCAGATTCAATTAATCAATTTAGATATAATGAACTAGATCAAAGAATTGATTTATATCATTTCTTTATTGATTTAGTTTCCATCAGAAAAGAATACTCATTCCTCCGTTTATCAAGAAAAGAAGATTTAGAAAAAACAATTGAATTTAATACTGAATTTGGTGGAATATTAAAAATTCGTTATAAAAATAAAGATATTATTAATCCATATCAAAATATTTTAATATATATTAATCCTACTTGTAGTTCATATGAAACAGATTTAGAGGATTATTATAAAATCGTTTTTAATGAAAGTGGAAAGATAAGTTCAAATTTGTATTCTCAACACTTAATTGTTAATCCTCTTTCATTAGTTATGTTAGTTAAAGAATAGATAAATCTAAGAAAATTTGAGACAAACATAAACACCAAATAAAACTATATTTCATTTAAAATATTAGTGGGGTATTAATATGGTGAATGTTGTAGTTTTAATGGGAATCTTACTTGATTGTGATGAACAAAATAAATCGGTCAGATATTTAGAGGTAATTGAAGAATTTAAAAATAATCGGGGTGAAATTATAAGAGATATTGTTCCAATTGTTAGTTGGAACAAAACCCATCATGGTGATTTGTTTGTTTTTCAAAAAGGTGCTATAGTTATTGTAAAAGGGCGTTTGGAAATTATTAATGACAAAATTTATGTCATATGTGAGAACCTGACATATTTAGGCAAAAAGGAGTAAATATGAAAAAAATCATAAGGTGGGTTTTAATTATTTTTCCATCAGCAATAGTGGTATTTTTCTTACTTAAAATTTATAAACTAAGAAGAAATAAGATGTCGAGAATTAAAATATATCGAAAATTAAATCGTTATTTGAAGTATGTATGCAAAGTTCTTGGACTTGAACTGCATGTTGATGGAATTGAAAATATTCCTCTGGAAGACTCTTTTTTAATCACACCAAATCATCAATCTTTGATTGATCCATTATTATTTTTTTGTATATTTGATGATCCAGTCAGCTTTGCTTGCAAAGATAGCATAAAGAAAATTCCCGTAGTAAATGATTTTGTTGACTTGATAGATGGTTGTTATCTGGAGCGTGATAATCTTCGTCAAGAAATCAAAATGATGAAATTTATTAGAGATATAATGAGTAAAAAGCATGTCAGCTATATTATTTTTCCAGAAGGAACAAGAACAAAGGAACAAAATCTGAAAATGAATGAATTTAAATCTGGTGCATTTAAATATCCAATGTCAATTGAAAAAAAGATTTTACCAGTTTGTATCAATGGAACAAGTCGGGTATTTAATAAAAAAATAAAAGATAAAAAATATCCAATTACTGTTTCATTCTTACCTCCAATATCAAAGAACGAGTATCAAAATTTATCGACAAATGAAGTTTCTGAATTAGTACATAATCGTATTGAAAATCGATTAAAACAAATTTTGCTGAAAAATTTTTAAAGATTTAATTTTTTTTGGTTAATTATAAAAGCAAGTGCAACAAACAAAGAAAGAAAATTGAAAGAATAAAAAATGTAGTAAAAAAACTGA
>CANQDY010000045.1 GCA_947593895.1 uncultured Bacilli bacterium | reverse complement strand
TTGCGGTAAGTGTTTCTTCGCCACCAACCTCAAGTGTCAGGGTAGTTTTACTTAGTGTAATTTCCGTTACAGCAATAGTATCGACCATACTACTTGTGTTGTTGCTATTATCGTTTCCGCCTCCGCATGAAACAAGTGAAAATGAAAAACAAACAGCACAAATTAAAGTCGCAAAAGTAAGCATTTTTTTCTTCATATTTCCTCCTTGCATTGTGGTAAGCACATAAGACTTTACTACAATGCTTATATTTACCCCCCCCCCGCTTCTGTCAACGCTTTTTAAGAAAATGTTATGTATTAGTTAATTATAAAACCAAAACTTCTTAAATATGTCATTTATCTCTTATAATTTTTTTATAAAAATTCATTCTTATTGTTTATAAAACAATCAATTAATGATTTTTAAATATTTTCTCGTATTCATTTTTACACTCAACACCAATTAATATGCCACCAAGCTCAGCATAATAGCTACACAATCCTCTGGCTTTATAAATCTTAATTTCTGATGTTGGGAAATGTTTCAAAATTTCATCTTTAACTAAAAGAGCTTTGTTTTCATTTTTTACATGGGTAATAATGACTTTACCCCCATCAAATCCCGCTTCATTCAAATTTTCAATTAATGATTTTAAAGCTTGTTTATATTTCATGCATTTTGAAATTGGCTCAAGTGTACCTTCATGACTTGCCGTTCCAAAAATAGTAATTCCTAAAATACTTACCAACGAAGCAACAGCTTTACTAACCCGTCCGTTTTGAGCAAAATTTTTAATTGATTCAAGCGTAAAAAATAAACGTGTATGTTTAATATAATCCTCAATTATTTTACAATTTTCTTCAAATGTGTTGCTTGTTTTTATTAATTCTAAAACCTTTTCTACTACAAGAGTTTCTTCTGCTGCAGTAGATAATGTATCAAAGATAGCAATTTTAGCGTTTGAATGTTCTTCTAAATACATCTCTTTAGCAATGCTAGCTGAATTAAATGTACCGGAAATTCCACTTGTCATCGTGATGATGTAAATCTCATCTGCACCATCCATTTCATTCAACCATAAACCGACCCCCGGACAAGCAGTTGTTGATCGACCTTTATACTTTTTAAAATCATTAATCATCGCTTCAACATCGAGATTTTGATCATCAACATAATTTTTTTCATTTGTTGTTATATTGAATGGAACAGAGCTAAATCCCATCTTTTCATCACTTAATAAATCGCAAGATGAATCGCTTAATACTTTTACTTTCACTTAATAATTCTCCTTCACAATTAATAATATTTAATCACAAATAAATATATTTTTCATTACTTATTCAAATTTGTTTCAAGGAATTCGCATATTTGAGTCATTACTTGATCGTCCATTTTTACTAAAAGATTATAATCTAAGTTTTGATAAAATCTATCAATTCTTTCTTGAGGGATTTTTCCCTTATATTCTCCTTGAATAGATTGCAATTCAACATTAGTATCTTGATCATATTGTGCAGCATCAAGAGAAAGATTAGGACGATGGAATCGTCCTTCTACTGATAAGAATTTATAGTTTTCATTATTTTCAAACATCTCTTTAAACATATTGAAATTTGAAAAATAATCAACCATTGGATCGCAATCACCTGCAATAATCATATGAGGAACATCACTATTTTTAAATGAATCAATAGTATTAATCTTAATTAAATCACCAAATCTTTGCTTATAATATTTAATTAAAAGTTTATAAATTATTTTATATCTAATATTTGTCATTGCCTTAAATTGCTCAAATATCATTGATGGTTCATCTTTAAAGGGCGCCAGAGCGACAATGGCTTTAATATGACTATTATTGATGCTTGTAATATTACATACAGAAAAAGCACCCATTGAATGACCAAATAATACTTTAGGCATATCTTTTAATCTTTCATTTGAATCAATATATCTAAGTGCGTAATCTAAATCAATTAATCCTTGAGTTAAGCCTTTAATTCTTGTCCCTTCAGACATATTGCATCCGGTATTGTCATAAGCAAAAACTAAATAACCTTGCTGAGCAAAATAATTAATCTCTGTTGTATATTGTAAATGCCCTGCACCTAATCCATGAGAAACAACCATTAAAGCTTTATATAAGTCAAATTTAGTTGATGAGTAAATAAATCCTTTTAACTTTTGTCCCTCGTCAGATTCAAACTCAATTGGTTCATTTTTTAAGTTTTCAAAATCATCAACAGTAAAATATTTTAAAGTATGACGATCATCGTATCTTTGGTCAAAATTTGATTTAATTAATACTTTTGCAATTCTTCCCATTAAAAAAAACGCTAAAATAATAATTATTAAAATAATTCCAGTTAAAACTCCAACTGTAATTAATGCTTGTTTTACGCCCATGCTCCAAATTTCCTTTCTATTTTTACTTCACATGTATTTGTATTGATAGTGATTTCAAAACTATCACCTTGAAATACATTATTTATTTTCACGCTTCTTGTTACGCTCTTAATTAGTTTAGTAAGATCATCACTAAACGACCAATCGATTTCATCATAATTATTAAATCCGTTATTAATCTTTAACGCTAATTGATTGCCATCTAATCTATTCTCAATAGTTATATTAATTTGATAAATATAATCACCTAAATAAGAGAAATGGTATTTTTCTAAATCTTGTGCAGAATAATTTCCCCAGGCATTAAAGTTTCCAACGATATATAAATTATCGTAAACATTTGTATCTGGTGTTGTAATATCTTCTCCTGTACCATCATCGTTAATTTTTTTTAATTTTGCATTCATATATTGTTCAAATGCCATATTTTCATTGCTTCTTTCAAAACTATAATTTGAATAAGTGTTTTGTGCAATACCATAATACTGATAAAATGTTTCACTTTTTGTCCATGGTGAATCCGCTAAAGACTTACAAATATCAATATACAATGTTTTACAATCGTTATTTGAATCTGATAAAAAAGTTTTCTTTAATAAATTATTTCTTTGTTCACCTTGAATAGTATCTTTTGATAATAATTCATCTTGAGTTAATCCATTTTTAAAATTCAAATCTTTAGTAATTCCAAAGCAACGATCATTGTCAACGGGGATAATTATTGCTTTTCCATCAGTTCTTCTAAAGTAAATCATATAATTATTATAATTGTATCTAAAAGCATCTGGATTTCCTAATAAATAAGAAATTGCTTCTTCTTTAGCTAAATATTCAATATCTATAACCTTTTCAATTTCTGAATATGATTTCAAGTTAATTACCGAAATAAAATTTCTTAATTGATCATCGCCATAATTCAAATTCTTAGTTGTTTTTCTTTCATACGCAGGAACATAGGAACCAGATAAATTCCCTACACCAATTTTTTTGCCCTCAATTGAGGAAAGAGACATATCCACTCCAGTTGGTAATAATCCTTCGCCAACACCATAGGAGCATTTATATAAATCACCATATTTCTCATTGGCAATGCCGAATGTTCCATTTTTTTCATCATCCCAACTGCCCATATTGACATAATTGACTTCTGATTGAAGCGAACGCTTAATTAAACTTTTTTTTGCCGGCTCATAAATTGTGCAAAGTCCAAAAGAGTATTGTCTATCACTACCGGTTTTAGTCATTTTAACTTCCGATAAACCAATATGCTGACTAATAATTCCCCCTGCTCTATAAATATACGAAGAATAGACCTCTTTAATATGAGTTGAATCAAAATTCTTATTCCATTTAAAATCTAAACCAGATAATCCAAGAAATTCTCTTATTGAATAATCTTCTCCATTCATCTTATTTTTTGTTTGAGCAATGAAATTTTGATCATAAGCTTGAGGATTATCAAATGTCTCATCAAATGACAATTTAAAGTGATTTTCAGTATTTATATCGCTACCGTAAATTATATCTTTTCTTGATGTGTTTCCTTTTTGTCTAATTCCGACATTATTAAAGGTCCAATCAAAAGTTTTATCATAATTAGTTAGTGAAATTGTAACTTGATTAGCTAAACGATAAATGCTACATTTACCACCCTTTAAAAAATCAGATTGAAGTTTATTTAGTTCTTCATTAGAAATATCAATAGAAATACTAACTTTATTGCCAAGATTGAAAAGATCGTCAATAGTTACTTGATTAATATTTGATATATGACGAACATCATAATTTGGTTCACTAAATTTTTTTAATAATTCTATTCTATTATCAGGTAATGTATCGGTGCTTGAACTAGCAATAGATGAACTATTCTGAGAACTTATATCAATAGAAGAATCTATTTTTGCTTCACTAGAAGATGTATTTTCACTTGAAACCGATGAATTTTCACTACTACTAATCACATTAGAAGATGAACTATTCTGAGAGCTTATATCAATAGAAGAATCTATTTTTGTTTCACTAGAAAATCTATTTTCACTTGAAACCGATGAATTTTCATTACTACTAATCACATTAGAATCTGTTGAATTGGAATTTGAATCATACACAAAAGCACAACTACAAAGTGTTAAAACTAATAAAGTTAATGACATATATTTTTTCATAATTCATCCCTCATTGTGTATTATACTTAATTTTCAAAGCAAAAGAAACTAAAACCATTTTTAAAGAAAATTATAAAAGCATAATTAAAATATTTTTAATTATAAATATAATAACTGCCTAATGTTAATATTTCTTATTATTTATCATCATAATTTTTAGCTAAGCCTCCCTTAGAAGTTTCTTTATACCTTCTATTTAAATCTTTACCTGTTTGATACATTGTTTTTATTGCAATATCTAAATTAATCTTTGAAGATACATCTTCCATAAATTTACTTAATGAACACGATGTAATGCTTCTTATAGCACCTAGAGCATTTCTTTCTATACATGGAATCTGAACATATCCTTCAACTGGATCACAAGTTAAACCAAGAGAATGTTCAAGACTTATTTCACTTGCTCTTTCAATTCCATCAATATCTTGATTATCAATATAAGCAAGCATCGCCGCTCCCATAGCGGAAGCACTACCAATTTCTGCTTGACAGCCACATTCAGCACCGGAAATTGAAGCATTATGTTGAATAATTGCTCCAATTAATCCAGCGACTAGAACTCCTTCAACAACTTTTTTCTTATCAACATTTTTATCAAGTTGATATTTCACCAAACTTGGAATTATACCACTTGAACCACATGTTGGTGCAGTTACAATTTCTTGACCTGATGCGTTTTCTTCGCTTGTAGCGAAAGCATATGCACTTACCAGTCTTTTTTCTTTAATATCATCGCTTTCTTTTTCACAAACATGATTATATATTTCTTTAGCCTTTCGTTGTACCTTTAGTTTTCCTGGTAAAATTCCCTCTTTATTTAATCCACTTTCAATTACTGAAATCATTTTATCGACAATAAAAGAACCAAATTGATAAATATCGCTATCTTCATTTTGATAGATATAATCAATTAAACCTAGGTTATGCTCTTTACAATACTTCTTAATGCTTGTGAAGTTTTCTTCCTTATACCGATCAATTAATTTTTCTTTTTTATTGTTGACTCTAATTAATCCTCCACCAACTGATAAAATCGTAACTTTTTTAACAAGTTTTCGATTTTTATACAATTCAAAAATCATCGTATTTGGATGTCTGGTTTTTGTTTCATAATCAAAGATAATTTGATGAGGAAGTTTACCAAAAGTCCGATCCGCTATAAGATCAGATAAATGACCTTTTCCAGTATAGGCCAAAGAGCCATAAAATGTCATTTTTATAAAATCAATATTAGAATGATGAGTTAAAATATATTCCACTGCTCTTTTAGGACCAATAGTATGAGATGAAGATGGTCCTGGTCCAATTCGATAAATGTTTTTAATTGAAAGCATATATTTCTCCTAAAATCTTGCAAATAAATTTAAGTATAGATAATTAAAAAGCAAGAGCACCTTATAAAAAATTAAAAAGAAATGTCCTTTAAAAATTTCTTTACTTTTAAATCATACTCATCTTTACCATCGACGCATGCTGTTGCATGAATCGCTTTATCTACATACAAATAATCTTTAATTTCCGATTTAGAAGCATCATAACATATTTTTAAATTTGAATAAGGAACAAAGTCATCCTTTTTTCCATGAATTAATAATAATGGAATATTACTATTTGATAAACTTTCCGCACTGGTAATTTCTTTCATATCATATTTTGCAAATAAGCGACTATATAAATTAACTAACTCCATAGTCGGATGCTTAGGAAATCCTCTGATGCATGATTTTATTTGTTCATAGCAAGAAGAAAATCCACAATCAGCAATAATTCCTTTAACTTGTGGATAAGTTATTAATTCACTTGCCATCATTATTGTAGCTCCTCCCATAGAAGTTCCACTTAATAGGATTGAGGTATTCTCCCCAAATCTATTAATTACATATTCAATCCATTTTAAAGCATCAAATCGTTCTAAAATTCCCATTCCAATAAAACAGCCATCAGAACGACCATGTGCTCTTTGATCAATTAACAATATAGAATATCCTAATGCATAATAATTGTATGTTAGTGCAAAAGAACCTTTAGATTTATAACCATGAAAAATAATTACTACTTTATCTTTGATTTCATTTTCAATAAAATAGCCTCTTAAAGTCAATTGATCATCACTTTCAATCTCAACCGATTCTTTATTTACTTTTTCAAATAATTCTTCACTCTCTTTAATTGATTCTAAATAAGGATAATAATTATTTTTTTCATTAATAACTCGATTTGTTTTTGTCAAATTTGTAAAACAAAAAAGATATATAACTAAAACAACAATCATATATAATAAAATCAGTGTCAAAATTACTAATACAATGTAGAACAAAATCATATATTTACTCCCCTTAACTTAAGTATAAAGGTTATTTTAAAAACTTACCACAAACAATATATATTTATTTTAAGTCTTCCTTTTGCTAATATATTTATTGTAAGAAGAGGTTTTATATGAAAAAAAGATTACTATTACTAGCAATATTATTATCACTAAGTGGATGTAATTCTAGCAAAAATAAAGATAATACCAGTGAAAGTACTAGTTATGCATCGAGTACTACAAAAAAAGTTTATCTTGATTTTTATTCTATTAATGATTTTCACGGAAGAATTAGTGAAAATCAAGATGAAAATGAACCCGGAATATCTAAAATTTCAAGTTACCTTAATGACTTAAAATCAAAAAATGAAGATGGGTTTGTTTTTCTTTGTGCAGGTGATACTTTCCAAGATACATACGAATCTCACGACAATAAAGGGGCCCTAATTGCGGAATGTCTTGATCAAATGGAATGTGAAGCAATGGCACTAGGAAACCACGATTTTGACTGGGGAGTTGACACAATAAAAACCAATCAACTTTTAGCGGGAGATTGCACATTCTTAAGTGCAAATGTATATAATTATCCGGATATATCTGATTTTTCAAATATTGGTAAAAAATATAAAATCATTGAAAGAAACGGAATTAAAATTGGAATTATTGGCACTATTGGTTCAACACAAAATACTTCAATTACCTCATCAATTTGGGAAAACATTTCATTTTTAGATACTACTCCGATTGTTCAAAGTCTTTCTGACTATCTTAGAATTGAAGAAAATTGTCAAGTTATCATTTGGGCAAATCATGCAGATTTTGAAAATTCAGATCCATATAATGTTGCTAAAATCAGTCCTAAGTCAAATAAAAAATATGTTGATGCTGTATTTAACGCTCACTCACATAGAAAAGAAAAGGAATTAATTAATAAAGTTCCATTTATACAAGGTGGCAGTCATGGAGAAAGATTAAGTCATGTTCAATTATTATGCTCTGATAATGGAGAAGTAAAACTATCTACTTATGGCTATGTGGGTGATGGAATTATATCTTATTACCCAACTGATCCAAATATTGATTCAATAATTAATAAATATCATAACGATGAGTATAAAGCCAAAAAAACAACTACATTAGGAACTTTAACCTCCAATTCATCATATTATGTAGATTCGCATTTTGCGGGAAGTCTGATTGCTAAAGCCACTTATGATTTATATTACGATGATATGGTTAATTATAATGTAAGCTTTGTCATAAACAATGGATCTAGAGATTCAATTAAAATAGGCTCTCAAAATAATGAAACAATATTCAATATGACACCTTTTACCAATAAAACCTATATCTGTAAAGGTATTTTAGGACAAGATTTAATTAAAGAATTCTCATATTCATCTACACATTATTACCAAGTAGATACAAATTTAACTATAAATCCAAATTCAACTTACACAATTGCTTGTATTGATTATCTTTTATTACACAAAAATCAATTTAGAGAATATGATTATTTTTCCTCTTACTCTAAAGACAATGTCTTAAAAGTTATTGAAGAATACCCTTACTCAATTGTATCAAGATATTTAGCACAAAAAGGAACAATTTCTGAATCAACCTTTTCTAGTGGAAATTATAAATAATCTTATTTTTAATATTGTTTTAATTCATTTAGGAATTAATCTAGTCGTTTCAATAGTCTTTAAAATTACTTTATCATTAATAATAAATAATTTTCGATAAAAAATAAAAATTTAAGAATTTATATTCCTTATCTTTTTTAATCTCGACTAGTTTTATTTTAAAAATCATTTTTTCCATCAATTTTGATTTGACTCACCTTTTTGTATATTTTTATTTTATTATCTAATTTCTTATGTTTGCAATTATTTAATCTATCCTGATAGCGAAAATCTGAATTTGTCCATAAAAACAAAAGTTTTTATGTTGCACCTGTAATCAAAATCTTTGTATTGATGATACTATAAAGTTAAAATATATTTGATTTTCAATCTTCACTTATTAAAAATCTCACTTTGAAAATGTATCAAAATGAGATTAAGTATAAAAGTATTAAAAAAACACATCAAGAGATTAATCAATCTTATAATGAATTAAAGTATAATTCTAAATAAATTCTTCTTTTAAACTTCTCTTAAACAAAAGAGAAATGGTTTCCTTTGGATCTTTATTGTTATACAAAATATCATATACTGCATTACAAATTGGTAAATCCACACCTGTTTTTTTCTCTAAAACCTTCATTGCTTTTACCGTATAATAACCTTCTGCCAAAAGAGTGTAAGGTTCTTTTTTTACAAACGATTCCCCAAATTGACGATTGTGACTATACTTTGAAAAAACCGTTGCTTCATAATCAC
>CANQDY010000044.1 GCA_947593895.1 uncultured Bacilli bacterium | reverse complement strand
GATTCTTGGTGAAACCGAAAATATTCGTGATGTAATTGCTTTCCCAAAGAATCTATCAGCGATTTGCCCTATGTCTAATGCGCCATTACCAGTTGAAAGTAAGCAATTAGATGATCTTGGCATCGAAATTAAATCTGACATTTTAAATAAATAGGTAAACACGATGAAATTTTCGTCTTATAATTTAAAAAAGGAATTGATTGATGTCATTAATAGTTTGGGCTATTATGATTTGACCAGGATTCAGGAGGCTTCTTTAGCAAAAATTCTTTCTGGAAAATCGTTAGTATGTAAAAGTGAAACTGGTTCTGGAAAAACTCATGCTTTTTTGATACCATTAATTAATAATATTGATTTAGATATCAATCAAACTCAGGTTGTTATTGTTTCACCAACAATTATTTTAGCAACTCAAACATATCATTTTGCCAAGTCAATTTGCGATCGATATCATCAAATTTCTTGTCAATTATTTACTTCTTCAAAAGAGAAAAATAAAAACATTTCCTCCTTAGAATATGGTAAACAAGTTCCAAAAATTATCATTGGTACACCAGGTCGGCTAGTCGATATACTAATTAGAGAAAATAGATTTAAAGGTTCGATTAATGCATTGGTTTTAGATGAGGCGGATATGATACTTGATGAAACCAATATCAATGATATTATACAACTTAGAGAATCATTGAATCCTAAACAAATATTAATTTTTACTGCCACGATGAAGAATCACTTAATCAGCTATAATGCAAAGTTTATTGGTGCTGAAGAAATTATTGATATTGACAATAAAGTAAAAGTAAATCGTAATGTGTCTCATCACTTGGTTAATATAAAACATCAGGATTCAATTGATCAGTTAGTAAATTTTATTCATATTGTTAATCCATATTTTACTTTAATATTTGCTTCAATGAAGACTCGAGTTGTTAAAATATACGAAGAACTAAATAAAAGGGGCATTGTTTGCACGATGCTAAGTGGAAACATTGATTCAAGAGAGAATAAAATTAATTTAAAAAGAATTCGGCAAGGAGATTTTAAAATTGTTGTTTGCTCTGATTTAGTGTCACGTGGATTAGATCTTGATGATGTGACTTGTATTATTAATGTCGATTTACCAAAGGATCTTGATTATTACCTTCATCGTGCTGGTCGCAGTGGTCGTCTTGATAAGAAAGGTGATTCATATATTTTTTATGATGATGATAAATTAGACGATATTAAGCGACTAAAAAAATTAAATTTGAATTTTGACTACTATGTTCTACGAAAAGATTCTTTAAAAAAAGTTGATACGATTAATGGAAACACTAAAAAAGTCAACGAACAGCTTAAAAAGGAAATTAAAAAAGAAATTAGCAAGGTCAGAGCTTCGAAGGTAAAGCCTGGATATAAGAAAAAAATTAAGCAAGCAATCGAAAAAGCTAAAAAGAATCATAAAGATAAGATTATTAAGAAAAATATTAAAGAAAAGAGAAAATCAAATAAATCTTTTTAATGCTTTAAAAATTTTATCTTTTGTACTTAAATTAAGATCTAATTGATTGCTATATAGAAATGATGAAAAATTTTTTAATGTAATCAGATCTTGATTTTTTTTAATATAATGATTTAATATTTCAAGTTCTCTTTGAGTTAATATAACTCCATTCTTCATGAAGAACTTATCAAGCGAATTAATTGTTTGATTTGAAAGAATTGTTTTTGCAATATTCAAAAAAATCACCCATAAAATATATGAGTGGTTTTTTAATTAAATGATACGATTCAAGTATTTGTCTAAGTTTTCTATGACTTGATCTGGATGACAAGTTCCTATTACTTGTCCTTTAACAAAGATTGTGCAAATAGTCGGATTATTAAATGCAAATCCAATATCCGCATGTTTACCTTCACCAAGACCATTAACAACGCATCCCATAACAGCAACAGTAATTTTAATTTTTTTAGATTCTAAATATTGACTAATTTTTCGACTCAATTTCATGATATTTGCATTGGAACGTCCACACATCGGGCATGAAATCAAAGTGTAATAATTGTCATATAAATTTAACTCGTTAAGTAGTCGCTTACAAGCACGTACTTCTTCTATTGGTGGGTCAGACAATGAAATTCTTATTGTGTTTCCAATTCCTTCTAAAAGTAGAGGAGCAAGACCAACGCAAGATCGGATTAATCCAATATCTTTAAACGAAGATTCAGTAACACCAATATGGAGCGGGTAGGAGTATTTTTCACTGGCTTTTTTATATGCGTTTAATGTTAAAATAGGATCACTTGATTTAAGTGCTAAAACTAAGTCATAAAATTTATGATTTTCAAAGATTTTAATATATTTATCTAGTGACTTAAGCATTATATCAACATCAACCCTACCACCATTTTCATTCACTAGAATAGGATCAATTGAGCCTGAATTAACGCCAATTCTAATTGGTACTTGATGTTTTTTACACGCATCGATTACTTGTGTTATTTGATTTTCGTCTTTCAAGTTACCAGGGTTTAAACGGATTTTATCTGCGCCAGATTCAATTGCCATAATAGCAAGGCGATAATCATAATGGATATCAGCAACAAGGGGAATATGAATTCTTTCTTTAATTTTTTTTATTGCTTTTGCGTCATTGAAATCTAAGACAGAAACTCTTATTAATTCAAGTCCTTCTTTTTCCATTTGTAAAATTTGCTTGACAACTTGACTTACTTTTGCAGTTTTAATGTTACACATTGATTGAATTACAACATGATTTGAACCGCCAATAGTAATGTTTCCAACTTTGATTTTTCTTGTGTTTTCTCGAATCATATTTTGTTTCCCCTAATTTATTATAACATATCAAATTATTGATGATATAAAATTTAATTTTTATTAGAAAATACTATCAATTTTATATGATTAATAATATATTATTAATATGAAAAAAAGATTTGTTCACATCGTAGTAGGTATTATTTATATAGCATTAATAGGTATGTTCTCATACCTAAGTCTTCAAAGTGGAGAAAGTTCAGTTCAAAGTTCTAATACAGTAGGTGAGATCATTGCTGATTTAGGAGAAGAGGTTTTCAATGTTGAGATAGAAAGAAACGATCATTTTTTTGCATTGACAAGAAAGATTGTTGGTCATTATTTATTCTTTGTCACAATTGGAAGTTTTTCTTTTCTTTTCTATTTTTTATTTAAAAAATTAAATTTATATATAAGAATTTTGATACATTTTGTTACTGGATTAAGTTTTGCTTTTATAAGCGAATTTCTCTTCCAATATATTGCTAGTGGAAGATGCGCTTCAATAAGTGATGTTGGAATTGATTTTCTTGGATTTGTCACATTAAGTGGTATAGCAACTTTTATAGTAATTTTTATTGATCAAAGGAGAAAAAAATATGCTAAATCCTTTATTAATTAAACTTAAAGAATCATTAATATCTGTACTGCCTCTGACTTTATTAATAATTGCCTTATCACTAACTCCATTAGTCAATTTAACAATGTTTGAAACTTGGATTTTTATACTTTGCTCTGCATTTTTAATTCTTGGAATTAGTTTATTTAATTTGGGTGCTGATCAAGCGATGCAACCAATTGGTAAACAAGTTGGCGCAACACTAACTAAAACCAAAAATCCATACATCATATTGATTGTATGTTTTATTTTAGGGGTATTGATAACAATTGCAGAGCCGGATTTAACGATTTTAGCCAATCAAGTAAAAGATGCAATTAATCAGGAAATTTTAATTTTTACCGTCAGTATAGGAGTTGGATTATTTTTGGTTCTGGCAGTTTTAAAAATTATTCTTAAAGTAGATTTAACGAATATTTTGATTTTATTTTATATGATTGTTTTTGCTTTTGTTTCATTACTAATTGAAAATGGTAATGGTGAATTATTACCTCTTGCCTTTGATTCAGGTGGAGTGACAACTGGTCCGATTACTGTACCATTTATTATGGCACTTGGTGTTGGTATTGCAAAATCAATCGGTGGAAATAACTCATCTGAAAATAGTTTTGGATTAATTGCTTTGTGCTCAGTTGGACCAATTTTAGCATTAATTATTTTAGGATTATTTACCAAAGGCAATATAACTTACCAGCTTGGTGACTATATAATTAACGAAAATTTAGGAAAATCATTGCTAGATGCTTTACTTGAAACGATGAAAGATGTTTCAATTGCTCTTAGCTTAATAATTATTTTTTTCTTAGTTATTCAATTTGTATATTTGCATTTACCACGAAAAAAATTAATTCATATTGGCATTGGTATTATAAGTACATTTTTTGGTCTAGTAATATTTTTAGTTGGAGTAAAGATTGGTTTTTTGCCAATAGGATATAAAATCGGCACTCAATTAGCATCTTACAATAAATATTTAGTTGTAATTTTTGCTTTTATTATCGGTCTGGTTGTTGTCTTAGCGGAACCGGCAATTCACGTTTTAACTAAACAAGTTGATGATTTGACAAATGGTCAAGTTAGTAAAAAATCACTTATTATTGCTTTGTCAGTTGGTATGTCGCTCTCACTGGGATTATCAATAATAAGAATAATTTTTAGTTTTTCAATTCTTTTTTATTTAATACCAGGATATTTAATATCAATTGCTTTATCTTTTTTTATTCCAAAAATTTATACTGCAATTGCATTTGACTCGGGTGGAGTTAGCTCTGGACCATTAACCTCAAGTTTTATATTACCATTTGCAATTGGAGCATGTTGGGTAATTCACGAACAATCTACAACATACATTTTGACTGATGCATTCGGAATTGTTAGTTTAGTTGCATTGACACCTCTTATTTCGATTCAAACACTCGGATTTAAGTCTATTTTAACTAAACGAATTAAATCAAAAGTTAGATTAAAGAAAATGCTTGGAAGTTCTGATGAACAAATTATAGATTTTAATTGAGGTATCTTTACGATGGATATAAAAGAGAAGAAAAAAACAAAGCCAAAGTCAAATCTAAAAGCACCAGAAAAACTTAAATTATTAGTTACAATCGTTAATCGAAATAAAGTTGATTTTTTTGTAGATGTCTTAATTGGATATGAGGTTAATATGCAGATGATAGTTTATGGCAATGGAACAGCTCCAAAAGATCTTGATTTGCTTGGATTAAATTATAGTGAAAAAGCAATAATTTTTAGTTTCATTAAAGAAAGTCAAAAAAATCAAATCCTTGAAACTTTAAATGATCGTTTTTATCGAATTAGAAGTGGTAAAGGAATTGCTTATGTGATGCCAATCAATAGTATAATTGGCGTTTATTTATATCAATTTTTATCAAATAGCACCGAATCGGTAAGGAGGTAATTATGGAAACAAAATACGAAAATATTATATGCATTGTAAATTCTGGATTTTCTGATGAGGTTATGAATGCAGCAAGAAGTGCAGGTGCTTTTGGCGGAACTGTTGTTAATGCACGTGGAACTGCGAGTAAAGAGAGTGAAAAAGTATTTGACATCATTATTCACCCAGAGAAAGAAATGGTAATGATTCTAGTTCCTGTTGAAATAAAAGAAAAAGTAATGCATGCTCTATATCAAAAAGTTGGATTAAATACTCCAGGTCAAGGAATTGCATTTTCTTTACCAGTTGAAGATGTTGTTGGTTTAAATAAACCAACAGAGTAGGATTCAAATATTGTTAATGAAGTTAAAATTTAAAAAGATTCAGATTTATATATTTTAATTTTTACTTTAATTAAAAAATTGTATCTTTGTTTATAATAATTACTAATTTTAAAATAAAAAGTATCATAAGAACTAATAAAAAACTAATATTTGAAATTAAAGTTGTAGTAATTTAAAAAACAATATGCTAATATAGACAAGTAAAAAGATGGAGGTGCACTTATGCCACGCGATAATATTATTTATAAATGTACTGAATGCGGTGAAGAAAATTACATCGGAACAAAAAATAAACGTAATCACCCTGAAAGAATGGAAATCAAAAAGTATTGTTCAAAATGCAATAAAATGACTGTACATAAAGAAAAGAAATAAGAGCATTCGCTCTTTTTTTTATTTTACACTAAAAAATTATATTAAAAAGTTAGAAGCAAAAAAGAATTTAATGACTAGTTCTAAACATAAAAAAACTAATTTTGTTTAATTTAAAAAACTATAGAGAATAAGAATTATAGCATTTTAAATCACAATCGAAAGTATGAAGAAAAGAAATAAAAATTAATGGTGAAGAAAAGGTTTATTATCTATTTAATATAGTTTAAACAATACCTAAAATATTAAAGTCACTTTCTATAAAATGTATAATTATAATTTAAAAATGATACAATGATTTATCCAGAAAAATATCTAATCCTTAACTATGGATAATTAATAAAAATTAACTATATTTTCATTAAAATGTTAAAATAAGAAATAATAATATAGAGGTGGACTTATGATCAAAGTTTTAACAATCTCTTTATTTAGCAGCATTACATTAATTCTAGTTAATGAATTATTTTATTTAATTAATTTTACTAGTTTCAGTTTCAATGAAATTGATTTTAAATTAAATTATTTATCCAATATTTGTTTGTTAATTTTAATAATATTTGTAATATACATGATTATTGGATCAATAATATATTTTTCAAAAATCAGTAATCAAAGTAACAAAAATTTATTAGTTATTTCAATGGTGCAATTTGTAGTTATTTATTTCACTCTTAGTGAATTTAACTTGATAAAAACTGATTTACAGACAATTTTGTCATTACTTCTATGTGTAATTTTGTCATCGTATCAATTTTTCTATTCCATATTTTATTTAAATGTAGTAAAATAACAATGATTTTAGGAGGATTTACAATGGTTAACGTTACTGAAGTTAGACCTGGCAACACATTTGAATTTGAAGGAAACATTTATACTTGTCTTGATATTGATTTAAATAAGACTGCAATGGCAAAAATGAAAGTTAAAGTTAAATCAAAAAATGTCAAAACTGGTGCGATTCTTGATTTATCATTTATCGGTGGCGATAAAGTTGAATTACTTCGCCTTGATAAAAAACAAATGCAATATCTTTATGATGATGGAACTGGATTTGTTTTTATGGATCTTGAAACATACGATCAAATTTCAATTGATAAAGAAAGATTACAATGGGAAAGTAATTTCCTAGTTCCTGAAGCTACAGTTACTGTCACAATGTATGAAAATGAAATTATCGGTATCGAACTTCCAGCAAAGGTCACTTTGAAGATTGTTGAATGTGAACCGGCAGTTCGTGGTGATACAGTTAATAAAGCAATGAAGGATGCATATCTTGAAACTGGATTAAAAGTAAGAGTTCCTTTGTTTGTTGAAAATGGCGAATCAATTATTGTTTATACAAACGATGGATCATATGATTCTAGAGCTTAATCTGATTAAAATTTGCTATTAGTGGTTAGCTAATAGCTTTTTTATTTTTAATAATTTTTTTTGACAATTTTTTCTTCATCAGAATGATATTTTATTAGTGTTATATTTTTTTTAAATGATGAATATAACTTAAAGGGGGAAAACTTATGAATCGTCAGTTAGTTGCTTTTTTATCATTATTTAGTTTGGTTTTAGTCTTGTCGGTTTACTATGTAATGATGCCAACAGTTAATAATCAGTTTACCGACAAAAATGAACCAGTATCTTTAGTTTCAAAAGACGCAACAACCTTATATTTTGAAACACTCGACTTAGAAAGGGATGAACTACATCAATCGTATATTGATGAAATGATTGCGGTCTATGAAGGAACAAACAATGACTATACTCTTGAAGAGGCATATGTCAATATTGCAAATAGAAATAAATTAATTCAACAAGAAAATGATATTGAAGAATGTGTTAAGGCACTTGGATATACATCTTGTTATGCTGAAGTTGAAGGAGATGACTATGTACGTGTTGTCGTTTATTCAACGAAAAAAGATTTGTTTGAAATTGATTCAATCATGTATCAAGTTCAAACAATGCTAGATAGGGAAGTCGCAACTTTTATTGTAGAATTCCAAGAGTAATTAAAAAAGATTGAATTACACACCAAAATCCATTAATATTTATTAATGAGGTGAAAAAATTTATGATGAATATCGCCATCTGGCAATTTGTCCTATATTTAGTATTGACCCTTATTGTCGGCTTAGTAGTTGGATTTTTAGCAGCAAGAAAATTATTAACTAAGCAATTACAGAAAAATCCTCCTATCAACGAAAAAATGATAAGAGCAATGTTTATGCAAATGGGTAGAAAACCTTCAGAGGCACAAATTAAAGCTGTAATGAAGAGTATGAATCAATACAAATAAGAAATAACATCAGCGTAAAAAACTGATGTTTTATTTTAAATAAATATTACTAATAAACTACTAATAATTTACTACTAGTAGTTATTTAGTATATAATTAGTTATTTTAACCATTTAATTTTATTTTCACAATGATTTAATAATCTCTTAATATTTGAGATATGACGCAAGATAAGAACAATAGAGCATAAACAAATAAATCCAAAGTAATAGAAAGAATTATGAATCAATATCATTCCAAATGATGTATCAAAAAAAGCATAAATAAATGATAAAATAGTGATAAATAATGATGTAGTAATCGACGCTAATGAAACATATTTTTTCCATTTTAAGATTACAAAGTAGAATAGTGCTCCGATAAGAGTAAATAACCAGTTGGTAGATAAACATATGGCAAGATAAGTAGATACAGCCTTACCACCTTTAAATTTTGTATAAATTGGAAAACAATGACCAAGTAGTGCCATAAATGATGAAACCATTAATCCATAATCATATACATTATATTGATTCAGGTCTGAATATTTTAAAATAAAGAATGTTGAATACATTGGAATGATGGTTTTTAATACATCCAGAATAATGACAATTAGACCGAATTTTTTGCCAAATAATCTTCCTACATTAGTTCCACCTGTATTTTTTGAACCATATTCTCGAACATCTTTTTTAAAAATTATCTTTCCTATAAGGTATCCATTTGGGATTGAACCAAATAAATATCCAATTAAACCGGATATAATTAATATTAATGCAATTTCCATAGTTAATACTCCTAAGCTATACCAATTATAATAAATTATAATTATAGAATTATAAAGTTTTTTTTGATATAATCTTATTTGTTGCAAGAAAGGTAGTATGAATATGAGTGAAAAGAAAAATAATTACGATGCTTCCTCATTGAAAATATTAAAAGGTCTGGAACCAGTTAAGAAAAGACCTGGAATGTATATTGGATCAACAGATTGGAGGGGTACTCACCA
>CANQDY010000043.1 GCA_947593895.1 uncultured Bacilli bacterium | reverse complement strand
AATAATAATAATTTATTTATTCGTTTAAAATAAAAATGCGTGACACAATATTATTTTGAAAATTGACATTTAATTAACGGAAAAATAATATTCTGTCACAAAATATTATATTTACAGTTTATATGTTGTATAATGTAATCGCTTACATAATATTCATTTTATTCTATAAAATGAAAAAAATTGACTATTGATTTTATAGGAAAATTTCGTTAATATGTATTTCACTAAGAAATGGAGGAAACAAAATGACCGCTAACACATTTAAAATTACTTTTAATGGTCAAACTAAAGAATATGATCATAAGATAAAGATCCTAGATTTAATAAAAGGAGATCGTCATCAATATATTAACGCTTCTGTCAACAATCGTCTAAGAGAACTAAATTATGAAATATTTTATGATTGTGAAGTTGAATTATTTACCAAAAAAGATTATCTGGCAATTAAGACTTATGAAACCACTTTGAGATATATTATTGCTATGGCATGTTCTATTGCGTTTCCAGAATATCGTATTAAATTCTCATATAACATTTCCCGTTCAATCTTTATTTCATTTTTAGGTGATGCTAAATCTTTCACTTCTGATGATTTAGATTTACTTAATAAAACAATTAAAGAAATTATCAATAAGGATTATCCATTAGTTAGAAAAATTTATTCTAATGAAGAAGCAGAAAAAATTTATCGTGAACGGGGATTTTTAGATAAAATTGAAATTTTAAAATATCGACCAGAAAAAACTGTTCACTTTTATGAATGTAATGGATACTTAAACTATATGTATGGTCACATGGTTCCTTCTACCGGACATATCAGCGATTATAAATTAAGAATCTTTGGGAAAGGAATATTAGTTCAATATCCACGAAGTGAAGAAGGTGGTAAAATTCCTCCATTTGAGGATGCACCAGTTTATGGTAAAACGTTAAAAGAATCATATCTATGGGCAAAACTTGTTAAATCAGATTCCATTGCTTCAATTAATAAACATGTAGAAAAGGATGGAGCAATCGATTTTATTAATCTTTGCGAGCAACATCATAATAATATGCTTGCGGAACTTGGAAATAAAATCAAGACCAATAGTGACGAAATTAAGTTAATTTGTATTGCAGGTCCTTCCAGTTCTGGAAAAACCACATTTGCAAATCGTCTGAGAATAGAATTGTTATCTATTGGCATAAAAACCACAAGAATCTCTATTGATGATTACTATATTGATAAAGATAAAACACCACTTGGCGATGACGGTAAACCAGATTTAGAATGTCTCGAAGCTCTTGATATTGAATTATTTAATAAAAACATGCTCGATTTGATTAACGGTAAACAAATCACTCTTCCTCATTTTGATTTTCAATTGGGAAAAAGGGTTCCCGGAAGGACCATTAAACTTGATGAAGATGAAATTATCATTATTGAAGGTATTCACGCATTAAATGAAAAATTAACTTCACTAATTGCTAAGCACCAAAAATTTAAAATATTCATTGCACCACAAGCCCAAATAAATATTGATAACCATACTCCTATTTCTCTTACTGATTTAAGATTATTAAGAAGAATAGTTCGTGATTATCAATTCAGAAACTCTTCCGCAGAAGAAACAATGGAGATGTGGCCATCAGTAAGAAAAGGTGAATTTAAATGGATTTATAAAACACAAGAAAACGCCGACTTTGTATTTAACTCACTTTTACCATATGAAATGTGCGTTATGAAAATATATGCTATGCCATTATTAAAAAAGATTGATGATAATTCACCACACTTTCCATTAGCCAATCGCCTTATCAAGTTTTTAAAATTCTTTGTCGATTTAGATTCAAAATGGGTTCCATGTAATTCTATTTTAAGAGAATTCATTGGAAATTCTTGCTTTAAAGATGTATAAAATAAAGTTCATTAATAAGAATACTATACTTAAATAGTTTACTCTACACTGAATTTTTTATTTTAATTTTTTTTAAAGCGATAAGAAAACGCAACTCTTTCAATTGCAATATTTTTTTGCATTTCCGGTAAATAATCATTTCTCATAGAGAAGTAGGCATTTGAATCAAAATTTTCGTGTTCTTTTAGAAATTTTGTCAGCATTTCTTCTAATCTAAAGAATGTTTCATAAATATTAATTAATGTTAAACTACGAAAATATTGTTTATTTGAATAAATAAGTAATGGTGAACTATGAGCTAATTCACTGCTCATTTCGTAAGTAGATGAATATTGATTTAGTCCTGCAACAAGTTCAACACCTTTTCTGAAATTTGGTTTAAATTCTGGGTAATTCTGAAATAAATTTTTAATTTCATAAAGCCAGCCATATTCAATAAATTTTTTCATATCTTTGCTTTTTAATTCAACAAGTTTCATTTTCTCCTTAATTTCCGCAAAAATCATATCTTTTGTTTTTTGATCTCCAAAATCATTACGATAATAACGAGCGTAATCAATATGGCGAATGTATGTATCGACTAGATACGGATTTTCAAATAATATTTTGACAATGCATTCAACTTCATGTGCGGTTCTCCAAGTAGAAAATGCTTCGGTTTCATATCCATTTGTTAATAAATTAAGCACGCTTTTGCTAATTAAAAAACCTTTTTTCATAACATCAAAAATTATCGCATCCTGACGGTTCAATTTTTTAAACATTGCTTCAAAACGATTAAGAATAAAATTTAAAAAGAACTCAAATGTGCTTACTAAAGGATTATATTCACTTAATAAAGATTCATTTTCATAACCCTTAAATTCATTAATAAAAACTTTGTCGCAAACAATAGTTATTAGGCGATCAAAATAATTTGATTTATTAATTAATTTATCCACATCTTCTTTACTTAATAATGAAAGATTAAAAAAATGTTCCTCACAAAGATAACTCATGACTACATCTGGATCTAAAACATACGCATCAAGGTGTTCATCGACCATTCTTTGAGAAACTTGGCTATATACTTTCTCAAATATTTCAAATAAACCTTCTTTTAATTCATTTGGATACCCTTTCATCTTATAAAGAGTATTAAATGCTTCCTCTCTAGTCATTATGAATCACTCCTTCAACATTTATTTGTTTACAGATTTCTCTAATTAAATTAATTTTCTCTTTATCCATTTTGTTAAGATAATGAATTTTTTTAATAATTGGCAAATATAAACAATTATTTAATAATACCTCATTTGACAAAATCAAAACATAGCCACGTTTTTGAAACATGGCAAGTTTTATTATTTCTAATTGATCAGAAGAATCATACTTTAACTCTAATTCTTGAGTTGAGTTAAAACAAGGATAGAAATTAGCTACAAGATTTTTATAAACTTGATCATCCATTGAAAATGGATCGATTTCTGCAAAAAAAACGTCCTTATCAAATGTAAAATCAATATTATCCAACAAATTTAAATAACGAAATTTACTGTTAAACTTATTAATTAATTCAAAAGTAACGTTATAATTCACTTTATCAAATAATTCCTTTTCATACCCTAATTTTTTAAAATAAAAGGCCTTATCTAATAAACTATAAATTTCCGGATAGATTGTTTTATTATTCTTTTCTTCACAAATAAAAGTAATTGGAACATATAATTTTTTAAATATCCAGTCCTTCTTTTCTAATATAGCTTGATAACAGACTTTATCATCTAAAGAATATAGATTATAAAAATTTTTTAAATACTTGTTCATAATAACCTTCTTTTCAAACACATCAATAATAACATATTTTCCTTTTTTTATCACAGATATCACTAAAAATCATAATTTAAATTGGGTGTTTATAAATGCAATTAATAAATTTTAACCAAGTATCTAAATCTTTTTTTAATCAAAATCAACAAACAAAAGTCTTAGATAAAATTTCTTTTATTGTCAATGATCATGAGATTGTTTCCATTCTTGGTCCCTCAGGATGTGGAAAATCAACAATTCTTAATTTAATAAATCACTTGATTGAGCCAACAGAAGGAGAAATTATTACCAATTGTAAACTTGGATATATGTTCCAAAAAGATTGTCTTATGCCTTGGAGAACAATTTATAAAAATGTCACGATTGGATTAGAAATTACTAAAGATAAATCAAAGGATTCGATTGAATTTGCCAAAGATTTAATGAGAAAATACCAAATTCAAGAATTTAGTTCTTATTATCCAAATGAATTAAGTGGTGGATTAAGACAAAGGGTTTCACTAATCAGAACATTAGTATTAAAACCGAATCTACTTCTACTTGATGAACCATTTTCAAAACTTGATTTTCAAACAAGATTAATCGTTCAAGATGATGTTTATTCAATTTTAAAAAAAGAAAAAAAATCTGCATTAATGGTCACTCACGACATTGAGGAAGCGATTGCATTAAGCGATAGGGTTATCATTTTAACAAATCGTCCAACTAAAATCAAAAAGGAAATTAAATTCGATTTTGGTGAAGAAACTCCAACAGAAAGAAGAAAAAGCCCAAAATTTTCTTCTTATTTTAATGAAATATACGAAACGATAAATCAATCTAAATAGACAATCGCCTTTTTTAATCCACTTAATCTATCGATAACATAAAATATATTAGGTGAATAAAATGAAAAAAATTAACTCAATAAGCGATTATAAAAAACAAATCAAAAAAGAAAAAATCATGATTACCATAAGTCAGTTTGCTATAATTGGAATTATCTTTTCATTATGGGAACTTTTAACCAGATGGAATATTATTAATAGTTTTCTTTTATCATCGCCATCAAAAGTCTTTATTCTTTTATCACAATATATTTCTAGTGGAGAAATATTTTCTCATGTATACATTTCAACTTTAGAAACTATTCTTGGATTGACAATTTCTTTAAGTGGTGGAATTGTGATTGCCACTTTACTATATCTATGTCCAATAGCAAGTAAGATTCTTGATCCATATTTAGTTTTATTAAATGCTTTACCGAAATCAGCAATTGCTCCAATTTTAATTATCTGGTTAGGAACTGGATTAAAAGGAATTGTTGGAGTAAGTATTTCTTTTGTAATGGTTATCACAATCATAAATACCTTAACCTATTTTAAAAATGTCGATAATGATTTAATTATTATGATGAAAAGTATGAAGGCAAATAAGCTTCAAATTCTTTTCAAAGTTATCTTTCCTTCAAATTTAATGAATATTCTTTCCACCATTAAAGTATCTATAGGATTATCTTGGGTTGGAGTTATTGTTGGAGAATACTTATCATCAAGACAAGGACTAGGATATTTAGTAATGTATGGAGGACAAGTATTCAAACTCGACTTAGTTATGATGGGAATTTTTATTCTTTCTATAATTGCTTTTTTGATGTATGGTGTTGTTGTTTTAATCGAAAAAATATTAAAAAAAAGATATCAACTTTAATCAACTCGACTTAAATAATGACCATAAAAATCCTTATCAGTTATTCTCTCTTTATTTTCAAATTTCTTAATAACTTCTAAACACTCATTAGGCTTTTCCAAAGTAAAATCAAGCATGAAAATCTTAAAATGATTATTTCTCAATTCCTCAATTTTGCTAGTTAATGAAATTGGTCGATTACTTAAAATTCGACTAACGCAATCTTTATTAGTAATAATAGGAAACTTTACATTCATCCGATCTTTTAAATAGTATTTATTTTGATGACATAAATTACAATGATTATGTTCAAGATTATTAGATGAAGCAATTGGACACGATTTCATAATCATATAATCAATATAACCATATACTAAAATTCCAAGACAAGGATATACTCCATGTCTTTTTTTAAATGTTTCATTCATCATAAACAGCTGTTTCTTACTGCATTCAACTGAGGCAAAAACAATATCATAGTGATTTTTATAAAGCAAATCTAATGTATAGGAATTAGTCACATTTCCATAATAAGAAAAAATCCCTTTCCCTTCAGTTTCTTTAAAATACGAAGTAATTTGATTTTCCCTTAAATAAGAATCATCATCATGATTAATTCTCTTTAAAAAATTAAAACTGCCATTTATTGCAGAATCAAGATAACAAATTTTATATGGGGTTTTTTTTAAAGCATCAAATTGGGCTTTATTTTCAACTTTTACCAAGGTCATTTCTTGATTTTTCAAAGATAAGTCACACTGATATGAATCTATTTTATTTAAGTAGTGATTAAGATTTTCTCTTTGCTTATTAACTAAATCAACTACTTCCTTTCTAACTTTATTTAATGAAGAAATTGGAACAAAAACAATATCATTAATTAAATAATCAACTTGACTATAATAATATGGTGAATCATCAAATTTACTCATTTGAGAAATTATTCTTTCTTTTGATGTTCCATTATTAATCGCTCTTTCTAATTTTAACGATGATTGATAATTAATTTCTTGACCTTTATTATCAATAATCTTTACTTTTAAAAATTCACCAATATTTCCACTTAATGTTAGCTTTAATGGAATTAATTTCTTATTGTTTTTTATTTTATTACCAAGTTCTTGTTCAAGAATAAATGAAGTAGTCTTATTTACTTTTGTTCCAACTTTTAATTTGAATGAATTGGTTTTAATACTAATCACTTCACCTTTTTTTGCTTTTTCTTTAGAAACATTATCAACTTCAAAATAAGTTAATAACATTCCATCAAGATTTTTATTAATAAATTTAATTCCATCTTTAATATGAATATCATCATCTAAACGAACCTGAATCATATTTCCTTGAACGTTAACTATCGTTCCAAGTGGAGTACCGAGATTAGATGGAATATCCTGATTTAAAACTTTTGTTCTTGATTCATTAAATATATATCCATGAGTGAATTGTCGATTAAATAAACTCATAATTTTATTTTTTTCGTTTTGAAAATCAAGTTTATGATCAAGTGCCTTACGATATGAAGATACTACCTGAAAAATATATTCTGGTTTTTTCATTCTTCCCTCAATTTTTAAAGAGTCAATTCCCGCTTGAAGATATTGATCAATTAAATCTAAAGTCATTAAATCTTTGGTGGAAATTGCATAATCTTTTTTCTCATTATTATCATAACCAACTGTCATGTGATTTCGACATGGCTGAGCGCATCGACCACGATTTCCACTTCGACCACCGATAAATGACGACATTAAACAAGAACCTGAATAGGATACACACAATGCGCCTTGAACAAAGACTTCAACTTCTACACCAAGTTTTTTAATTTTTTTGGCTTCTTCTATATTTACTTCTCTGGCTAAAACAATTCTTTTAAATCCTAAATTGATTAAACTTTTAGCCATTATCACATTATGACAATTAAGTTGAGTTGAGGCATGCAAAACTAAATCAGGCATAATTTGATGTAAATAATGAGCCAGACCTAAATCTTGTAAAAGAATTCCATCGACATCATGTAGATATAGAAACTTAACAAACTCAACTGCCTCAAAAAATTCATCTTCAAAAATTAAGGTGTTAACAGCAACATAAACTTTAACATCTCTGATATGTGCATATTTTATTAACTTGGTAATTTCTTCATTAGTAAAGTTTGAAGAATATGCTCTGGCAGAAAAATTTTTTCCACCTAAATATATTGCATCTGCAATGAAGGAATTATAATTTCCTGCCGGAGCCAAAAGTTCTATTTTATTCATCTTTAGTTATTCTTTCCATATAGTTTTTTAAGGCATCAACATGATTACCATAAATAATTAAGTGATGATTCCCAAAAGGATGTTTTAAAAAATATTTCGGGTTGTCAATCTCAATTTCAATTTGGGTACGACAAAGATTCTTTTCATTCAAATTTTTAATTATTCTACCATTACAAACAAAAAAATCTTTCAAATTATTGCTTATTTTAAAGATAGTAATTTCCTTATTCTCTTCTAATTCACCTTTAATAGCCACGCCAATTTTTGATTCATAGTGAGTATCTAATTTAAAAGAAGTTACCATATCTAATGGTAATGTGCAATGAGCAAAAACCATTCTTTTATTTTCAATATCAATTTGACAAGGATTAGCTTGAAATGAACTTGATGAAGTTACTCGTTTAATCACTTCCATAGAGATTAAAGCTGGAATATCTCCTTCACAAGAAGAAACAATTTTTTCTTCATTGAGTCTAGCTAAAGCTAAACAAGCCGAAGATTTTAAACTTTTCAATAAATCAAAGCATCGAATTGAAAGACCACTTAAATGATACTTATTAATAATATGTTTTAAAGCCAAAAATACTCTTTCACTCTTTGTCACTTCGTCAAAATTAAATTTATTTAAAAAATAATGTGGTATATCTTTCCCTTCAACTATGTTATAGGCCGAAACTACCTCGTTTAATGAGATATCCTTTAAATTAATATGATATATTTTTTTAACTAATTCATAATCAACATTTGATGCAATTAACCAATCACTTGGTTTACCAATAATGCCAAAATTAGTTTCTTTTAATGATAATAACTCACAAATTCTTTTTGAAAGATAATCAATTGAGCCATGAAGAATTTCTCCATTTTCATGATTATTTTTAATATATGATAAAATTTCAAGTGATGCAGCAAAAGAATTATTTGTTGCAAATGTCAACAAATAAAATGGTGGTTTAAACTCGTTATAATGTTTTAAAAATATATTTTCCGAACCACCACTTTGAACTAAAATAAGTGCCAAATCACCATCATAAAGTTTATCAAAACTAGTCAAACAAATTTGGTGGTGAATTTGATTTGCAATTTTATTTATTAAATCTTGCGTAGTTTCCTCAATATAATTTTGATCATGTAATAAAGATGAAATTGGATAGATATTAATTTTCATAATCAAAAATTCCCTCTAATCCGATTAAACATTTTTTTAGTACTTTATCAAAGTCGATGCTTTGCTTATATTTATTTACATCTTTTAGATTTATCCAAAACACTTCACCTTCAGAAGAAGAAATTAAATGTCCTTCAAAATTATTGCAACGATACAAAATGCAAAGATGTCTGATATCATTTTCTTCATCTAACCAGTTAATTGCTCCAACGCACTCTATTTCTTTTAAATAAAGTCCTGTTTCTTCTTTTATTTCACGAATAACCGATAAATCAATATCTTCACCATCTTCAATATGACCTCCGGGAAAATTAATTCCCGGCCAATCATTTTTTACTCGATTTTGAACTAAAATTTTATTCTTGTCATATATCATACACATATTTGTTAAAATGATTTTCATGTAATTCTACTTCCTTTTAAGTACAATTAAATTCTAACTTATTTTGTAGTAAAATAAAACTTTTTAAATAATTTACTTAACCAATTTGTTAATTATAAAACGAAGTGCAATAAACAAAAATAAAATTACAATATATAATAAAAATACTTATTACAATAGAAATGAGAAATTAAATATTAAAATTTAAGCTTGTTTATGTAAAGATATAACTTGG